>CAMAYS010000005.1:0-39071 GCA_945862545.1 Bifidobacterium breve
GTTGCTCCAGCAGCAATCATTGACGCCAAAGCAACTGCACAGTCAGCCACTCGATAGCCGATGTGATGCAAACCTTCACCACGCTTTTCGATCGCCTTAGCGACCGGACTATCTGGACGAGTCGGGGTGAGAAGCTGAATATAACTTTCGGCGACTTTCAACAGCGCCTCTTCGACGCCATCGCTCTCCACAACTTCACGATGATCAACAACTGCTCCAAAAGCACGCTGGTAATAATCAATCGCGGCTTCAAGATCGTTAACGGCAATTGCAATGTGGTCAATTTCTGTGAGAAGCATGTTCATAGATTGCCACGAATCATCAGGCGCGGCGGAATCGGTTGATATTAGCTTCGCCAACTTTGGCTCTGAACTCAGGATCGGTGACACCGAGGCCCGCTTCGGGAGCTAAACACAAAACGCCCAACTTGCCTTCATGCATGTTGTTGTGCACTTGGAAAGCGGCCTCACCAACTTCGTTGAGAGCAAACGTCTGACTGAGTACTGGATGAATCATGCCCTTGGCGATCAATCGGTTGGCCTGCCACGCCTCCTGATAGTTAGCGAAATGGCTACCGACGAGATTCTTCAGACGCATCCAAAAATGTCGATTGTCAAATTCCATCATGAAGCCACTTGTGGCTGCACAAGTCACAATGGTTCCACCACGCTTAGCGACATAAATTGATGCCGCAAACGTTGAACGACCAGGATGTTCAAAAACAATGTCGGGGTCTTCACCCACCAGATCACGAATATCGCCACCCAGTCGACGCCATTCACTTTCGTCGTGAGTGTGTTCATCTTTCCAAAACTGATAGCCCGCCGTCTTGCGGTTGATGATGTGCTGAACACCCGTGTCGCGCAAGATCTGAGCCTTCTCATCACTACTGACGACACACACTGGAATCCCGCCTCCGTTGAGAACATATTGCGTGGCGTAGGCGCCAATGCCACCCGTTGCTCCCCAAATCAACACGACATCGCCTTGCTTCATGGCGGCACCATTGCGACTAACCAACATGCGATAACTCGTGGAGTTACACAATGCATTGACGGCAGCTTCCTCCCACGACAAATGCGCTGGTTTGGGCATCAGTTGATTGGCCTTGACGATACTCAAATCAGCAAGTCCACCAAAGTTGGTTTCATATCCCCAAATGCGTTGATTGGCAGCCATCATTGAATCGTTGTGAGCGGTGTTGTCCTGATCGTCAAGATGATTGCAATGAACAGTGACATGATCACCGGGCTTCCACATCCGCACCGCTGAACCAACCTTCAGCACCACGCCCGAGGCATCACTGCCAAGGACTTGATACGGCTGATCGTGGCGTTTGGCCCAATCACTTTCACGCGATAAGCGCTTCATCGGGCCAAAAGTTGAAACTGGCTCAAAAATGCTCGACCACACGGTGTTGAAGTTGATGCTGCTGGCCATGACTGCCACATAGACCTCATCGGGAGCTAGTTCGGGGGTCGCCACATCGCCCACATGAACACTCTTGCGAGGATCCTTGTTTTCTGAAGCCACTCCTTCCCACATCGTGGCCTCACTTGCCAAAATGTGGGCGGCTCGGTAGTTATCGGGGATACCGAGGGCGGCAATTGTCGCCCCATCGGCACCACTGAGAATGGCATCGCGGATTTTTTCCATACAGCGAGGTTACTCAGGAGTAGGTTCAGGGAACACTTTGCCGCCACAATAGAAGGTGACAAGTTTTCAACATCTTTACGAGAAAGAGACACATCATGGCTGGTTCATACATAGTTGCTGGAGCCCGTACCCCGATCGGCAAAATGAGTGGTGCCTTGGCATCATTCAGTGCCGCTGAACTTGGCAGTTTCGCTATTCGCGCTGCTCTTGAGCGCGCCGGCGTGTCGCCTGCAGAAGTTGATCATGTGATCATGGGCCAGGTGCTGATGGCTGGCCAAGGTCAGGTCCCGAGCCGCCAAGCTGCCGCCAAAGCAGGAATACCGATGAACGTGCCCGCCATCAACATCAATAAAGTTTGCTTGTCAGGTCTGAACTCGATCTATCTCGCTGACCAAATGATCCAAGCCGGTGACGCCGACATCGTGATCGCCGGTGGCATGGAGAGTATGACTAATGCTCCCTACATCGCCTCGGGTGCGCGTGGAGGTTTCCGTTATGGAAACACTGAGTTGAAAGACGCGATCATCGCCGACGGTTTGTGGTGTGCATTCGACTCATGCCTCATGGGTCTTGGTACCGAGCGTTACACCGAGGGCAAGATCAGTCGTCAGCAACAAGACGAGTTGGCCATGAAGAGTAATCAGCGCGCTGCTGCAGCAATCGCCGCGGGTCGCTTTGCCGACGAGATCATTCCAGTCTCCATCGCACAACGCAAAGGTGATCCACTCATTGTCTCTAATGACGAAGGCGTGCGCGCTGACACAACGATGGAAAGCCTCGGCGGACTGAAGCCAGCATTTGATAAAGAAGGCACGATTACGGCAGCAAATGCTTCGCAATTGAGCGATGGTGGATCGGCAGTTGTGATGATGTCAGAGCGTTTCGTCAAGGATCGTGGCGTCAAGGCCCTCGGCCAAGTTGTCAGTTACGGCATGGTGGCTGGTCCTGACAACGCATCACTTTTGACTCAGCCAAGTCGGGCCATCATGAAGGCGCTGAGCAAAGTGGGGATGTCGGTCAGCGATATCAACTTGTTCGAACTCAACGAAGCTTTCGCTGCTGTTGGCGTTGCGTCAATTGCTGATCTTGGTATCACTGATGACATCGTCAACGTCAACGGTGGAGCCATCGCTCTCGGTCACCCCATCGGAATGAGTGGAAACCGAGTCGCCTTGACGATCTTGCATGAACTGCGTCGTCGTGGCGGCGGCGTTGGTGCTGCAGCGTTATGTGGTGGTGGCGGTCAAGGCGACGCCATCATCGTGCGTACCGTCTGATTGTCAGGAAAGAAGTTCGCGGATTCGTTCTTTCGGACGACCCACGATCGCTTTTTTTGCAGTCACGACGATAGGTCGTTGTAAAAGTTGCTTATGTTTCACCAAAAGGGCCACGACCTGGTCTTGGGTGTGAGCATCAGCCTCAGTCAGCCCCAACTTTTTCCACATACTGTCGCGCCGCACCAAATTGGTGAAGGGATCTTCGAGTTTGGCGATAATTGCCCGCAAAGTGGCTGCGTCCGGGGGAGATTTGATGTACAAAACGATCTCCGCATCAACGCCTAATTCCTCAGCAATGCTCACGGCACTGGTACTGCTGTTTCAATGCGGGTTGTGATAAATCGTGACTTTGGGGGTTTTGGCCATATCTGACCGTACATCGGGCTGAATAACTTGACACGCAGGCGTAATATTCGTAACATAACTGTCATATCAGGGCACCGGTCCTGCAACAGGTCTTTTTCCGCCCGCACCTTTTGCAGAATTGGTGCCTTGATCGCGTCAGGGGCCAGTTTCAGTCATCGATTGTGCGCCGGCCGTTGATGGCGCGACCCAATGTCAACTCATCGGCATATTCAAGATCGCCGCCCACGGGCAGACCAGACGCAGGACGGGTCACTCGAATGTTAAAAGGCTTCAGTAGCCGACCAAGATATGAGGCAGTCACCTCACCCTCGGTATTGGGGTTTGTGCAGACAATGACCTCGGTGATCTCTTCACTCGACAAACGCATCACTAATTCGCGAATCTTCAACTGCTCGGGACCGATGCCGTCAATCGGATTCATGACGCCAAGGAGGACGTGATATCGCCCACGGAATTCTCCCGTTCGTTCAAGAGCGATGATGTCGCTACTTTCTTCAACCACACACAACACTGTTGGGTCACGTCGTGGATCAGCACAGATTGGACACAAGACATCCTCGGCGAAATTGAAACACTGCGAACAAAATCGCACCTTGGCTTTCGCATCGGTAATTGCGCCGGCTAATCGTTCAACATCCTCGGCAGGAAGTTTCAACAAATGAAAAGCAATTCGCTGTGCTGATTTAGGTCCGATTCCTGGCATGCGTCCAAGTTGATCAATGAGAACCTGAACGGGAATGGTGTACGACGCCGCCACGCTTTACTCCTCCTCAGAGAGAAGTTCTGAACCAGGAAACGCATCAGTTAATTCATTCTTGAGTGATGCTTTAGAAATCGTTGGTAATGCTTTCACTTCGTCGGGATCAATGAAATATTCTTCGGTGATCAGATCTGGGCGCGGTATGGGTGCTGAACGCGCTTCGGCAAGCCGCGTTTCAACAATGACTGAGCAGACACCGCCTGCTGCCTGATGAATCACGCCAAGCATCTGTGGCAAATTATCCGAGACTCGTTTGGCAGACGGATCGTTGTCAACCAAGAGAACCAATGTGCCATCTCGGTCAATCGGTTTAGCCATCTGGGCAATGGCACGACTCATACCTTTGAGTTGTCCAATCACCGCCGTGCTCCATGTCGCTGCCACTTGTTCAGCGGAACCTATGCCACTCACTGCAGGAGCAGTATCAACTACTGGAGTTGGGGCAACGACGGGTCGAACCAATGGTCCGCTAGGGTCTTGAGCCGCACGACCACCTAAGACCGCCTTACCCGTCACCGGATTCACTGGAGCAGGAGCGAATGTTGGACGACTTTCCAATTCTTTTTCAAGACGTTCGATCCGCGCTAACAAGGACTCAACGCCTGTCTGCAGTTCACGATGAACCAATCGAACGAGGGCTACTTCCAACACAACCCGTGAATCAGGAGCGTTGCGCATATCGTTCATTGATAAGCCCAAACCCTCAATGATCTTGACGATGCGCGGTGTTCCAAGATGGGTCGCTTGATTAGTCAAGACAGTCATTCGACTTTCAGGCAACTGCACTAATTGAGGCGCCATCTGAGTCAAAAAACAATCGCGCAAATGGCGCACGAGATCATTCACAATGGTGCGCGGATCACGACCGAAGTTCACCGTATTAGCAACCGCTGCCAACAAACGTCCGGCATCAAACTGTATGAACGCCTCGACAAACTCATCAACAGGAGTGGCTTCATCAAGCATTCCGCCGGTGGCCGCCGAAAGTTCTAATGCCGACAATGTGTCACGTGCTGAACCAGCACCCTGACGCAACACGGCATAAATCGCCTCATCGCTAATTTCTATTCCAGCGTCAGCAACTACCCAACGAACGTGGGCCTCCAATTCATCAATGGGTAAAAGATGAAACTGAAGATGTTGCGTGCGACTGCGAATTGTCTCGGCAACCTTTTCTGGATCCGTGGTAGCTAAAACAAAGACAACATGCGATGGGGGTTCTTCGAGAGTTTTCAAAAGTGCGGCTGAGGCGTTTTTTGAGAGCATGTGGACTTCGTCAAGGATGTACACCTTGTGCCGTCCTGGCGAACCAAGAGAGGCCGCGGCAATGATGTCGCGAATATCGTCAACGCTGTTATTACTGGCAGCGTCAAGTTCAATCACATCAAAACTATTTCCCTGTTGAACCGCAAGACATGATCCACATTCACAACATGGTTCGCCCTCAATCGGCTTTTCACAGTTGAGAACTTTTGCCAAAATGCGAGCGGTTGTGGTCTTGCCCGTACCACGCGGTCCAGAGAATAAATAAGCGTGTCCCTCACGCGAATTGATCACCGCGTTCTTCAGAGCGCGCACCACATGTTCTTGGCCTTTGAGTTCACTAAAGCGCTGAGGCCGATATCGACGGTAGAGAGATTGCACGGCCATAACTTGAAACTGTAGTGGTGAGGTGTAGGACCTCCTGCCCCGATACGAGGAGTGCCCATATTCAGTAGGTCACGGCGAACTATCTTTAGAAGTAGTCATGTCGTCACTCGCCTGCACCCCAACTGAAATTCGTCGCCGCAGGACGGCCCGCGCTGGCATTTTGGGTGCCTTCGTCGCCCTCAGTTCACTGTTCTTCATGGGTGCCAGTCCCGCCCACGCTGAAACAACCTTGGTTTCCTCAACCCCCGCCGACGGCGAGGAGGTCATTGCATCTCCCGTCCAAATCGTCGCCGTTTTTAGCGCTGCAGTCCCAAATAATGCCTTTATGCAGGCAGTATGTAACGGGCAACCAGCACCAATCGGTGTCGTGACGGTGGGTGCAGACGGCGTTTCGCTGATTGCCCCCCTCACCGCCGCCCTGCCGATCGGGACATGCAACGTTTCCTACTCGGTCCCCCAGGCAGATGGCAATGTGGCCACCGGTGGCTTCTCATTCGAAGTTCTTGACCCCTCAAGCGTGGACCCAGGCGATACCAGCGCTGCCGATAGCACCGAAGGACCCGTCGATGCCCCTCCCGTAAGTGGACCTCTCGGTCTATTCCGAATGATCGCCTACGCCGCCTTGGCCGCCTTATTTGGCGGAGCGGCGCTGATCGTTTGGATATGGCCCGAAGGATTTGATGATTCAGCCACACATCGCTATTTCAAAATCACGTGGTCAGTGGCGATGGTCAGTAGTTACGTCGTCGTCGCTTTGCAGGCTTCACTCACATCAGGCAAGTCCGTTGCCCAGACCTTAGTGCCGTTGATTTCATGGGGTGAATTATTTAAAGAAGCCAGCGGCTTGGCCGTGTTGGCACGTTTGTTCTTAGTGATGGGATGTCTCATTTTCGCCTTTCACCCTGATCGTCTCGTTGATCCTCAATCAAAGAATCTTTCGTTGGGACTCTCGGGCGCCGCCATGGCAACTTTCGCCTTCACTCGCGCCAGCCTTGATTTTTCCATCCTTGGAACTGCGGCTGCATTAGTGCACAACCTGTCCATCGCGCTGTGGTTTGGTGGGCTTATTTTCCTCGCCCAAACGGTACTGATTGCCCCCGGTGGTGATGACCTGATGGCAGCCATCAGACATTTCTCTCGGCGCTCATTGTTGATTATTTCAGTCACCATAATTTCGGGTGTGGTGCATCTGTATCAACTCGATGGTGGTGCAATTCTGACAAGTCGACACGGACGCTTAGTGATTTTGAAGGTCTTCGGCGTCGTCGCGATGGTGTACATCGGTGGTGCAACGCGACAATTTATTTCTCGAGGTCTCGCGAAAAAGCGCCAACTTGATGGGCGTACCGCAGCAAAACTTCGTCGCTTTGTTCTCACCGAAGCGGCATTCGGCATCTTTGTTCTTGCGTTGACTTCATGGTCTGTAGCGACCTTGCCTGATAAAGCGCCACCACTGGGATCTGATCGAACCGATTACGCCTTTGTCAGTGATCGTTCAGGTGGGGGATTCGATGTGCAACTGCACATGACTCCCGCCCTTGTGGGTAGAAACGCCGTGCGAATTGATGTCTATTCCCCTGGCAGTGGCTTGACCGATCTCACAGTGCAATTCAATCCCCCCACGAATAATGTCGCCAGCGTGACACTCAATGTCCCTATCGATGGTGCGGGCTCGGCAAAGCTGCCGTTCAGCGAAGGTGTGCCACTGAATACCCCTGGTCTCTGGACGATCATCGTGACTGGCAACGGGCCTGATGGACCCTTACCCTCGGTGACTTACACCGTGTCCGTTTTGGCAAATACCTCCGAGATACCAGTCAATGAAGATGTGAATGCCACAACATCGACTATTGCTGGGGGAGTCAGTTCTCCCGCCACGGTGGTCGTTCCACTCGGAGAAACGACTGTTCCCTCGTCTAGCGGTGTCCGACCAGTCACCGCCACTGTCGTGACCACAACTCCCTGAGGTCGCGCCGAGTATCGTTAACAGCGTGACTAGTAGTAACCCAATGCACGACAAACTCGCCGATCTTCTGCAGCGAAAAGAGCAGGCACTTCAACCAGGGGCCCAGCGATCCATTGAGCGCCAGCACGAAAAAGGCAAGATGCTGGCACGTGAACGACTGGACTACTTACTTGATCCGGGCTCATTTCAAGAACTTGACATGTTGGCACGTCACCGAGCACAAGCAGCAGGACTAGAAGAGCACCCCTATACGGACGGTGTTGTCACCGGTTGGGGGACAATCGACGGTCGAAAAGTTTTCGTTTTCTCGCAAGACTTCACCGTTTTTGGTGGGGCCCTCGGCGAAGTGTTCGCTGAAAAAATCCACAAACTGATGGACATGGCGTTGCGTGTTGGTGCGCCTGTCATTGGTCTCAATGACGGAGCTGGAGCGCGAATTCAAGAAGGCGTCGTTTCGCTCGCGAGTTACGGTGGAATCTTCTACCGCAATGTGCAGTCAAGCGGTGTCATCCCACAGATCTCCGTGATTCTCGGACCATGTGCTGGCGGTGCGGTGTACTCACCTGCCATGACCGACTTCATCTTCATGGTGCGCGAGAGCAGCCATATGTTTATTACGGGACCAGATGTCGTCAAAACCGTGACAGGTGAAGATGTGACTCTCGAAGAACTCGGTGGGGCAATGAGCCACGCCAGTAAGAGCGGCGTAGCGACTTTTGTTTCCCAGGATGAAAAATCTTGTCTTGATGACGTCCGATTTTTGATGTCCTTCATGCCGCAAAACAATATGGAAGAGCCACCGACGATTGATACTGGCGATGATCCCGATCGTTTGTGTCCTGAATTGCGCGACATTCTTCCCGTGTCGGCCAACCAGCCGTACGACATGAAAAAAGTCATTGCATCTATCGTCGATGATGGTGAATTTTTTGAATACTTCCCACATTGGGCGAAGAGCATCATCTGTGGTTTTGTGCGCATTGATGGACACTCTGTCGGCGTCGTTGGCAACCAACCACTGTTCCTCGCTGGTGTTCTGGACATTGAAAGTGCGGAGAAGGCTGCCCGCTTCGTGCGAACCTGCGATGCCTTCAATATTCCGCTTCTGACAATGGTTGACGTACCCGGTTTCTTGCCAGGTGTCGATCAAGAATACGGCGGCATCATTCGGCACGGCGCAAAGTTGCTCTATGCATACTGCGAAGCAACTGTGCCGCGAATTCAGATCATCACCCGTAAGGCTTACGGCGGAGCGTACGTCGTGATGGACTCCAAGTCCATCGGTTCTGACTTGGCATACGCCTGGCCGACTGCCGAACTCGCAGTGATGGGGCCAAATGGTGCGGTTGAAATTGTCTACCGCCGTGAACTTCAACAGGCTGCTGACCCAGTTGCCCGTCGCGCTGAACTCGTTAACGAATACACCGAGAAGTACGCCAATCCGTATGCGGCTGCCGAACGCGGATACATCGATGATGTCATTGATCCAGCAGAAACTCGTCAGAAAATTGTGGCAGGATTTCGCATGCTTCGGACCAAGCGCGAAGAGTTGCCTCGACGCAAGCACGGCAACATGCCACTATGAGTCATCAAGTCACTCCAACGCCAACTATTGAAGAGGCGGTTATTATCGCCGCGGCGATTGAAGCAATGTGGCCAAGGCCAGTCGTTGGGCAGGACCCAATTGTCGCTCGACAAAATGCGTGGCGCTTCAGCGGTCGTTGGTGGGCTCGGCCCAGTGTGGCTCGCCGAGATCGCCCGTAGAAGAACCTTTGTATGGAGATCACCACTGTCAGCGATGAAGTGATAGTTCTCCACGATGGATGCGATGTCTATCGTTACGAAGACTTACAGCCAGAAACGCAATACACCTTTCACGGTTTGACAGTGACAACGCTTGCCCGTCCTGACGGTGAGTTACTCAGTACCTTTGCCACCGTCAATGATGTGCATTTCGGCGAAGTTGACTGTGGTGTGCTTGGCGATAATCGACGCGGGCCGATTCAACGTTCTCGCCCTGGCGACATGCCTTACCCTGAAATCATGAATCGGGGAGCATGTGCAGAAATCCTTGCTACGCATCCTTCTTATGTGATTGTTAAAGGCGACCTCACCCATGCCGGGTCAGATATTGAGTTTGATGCTTTTAGAGATTGTTACGAGAGTCATTTTGCAGACAAACTCCGCGTCATTCGCGGTAACCACGATGCATATCTCGGCCAACATTTATATGACGAAGATTTATGGATTGAGATGCCAGGAATTTGTGTGGCGGTGATGGATACGGCCATTCCCACAGAAACAACTGGGGATATCGCTACTGGACAACTCACTTGGCTATCTGAACGAGCGGCCTCTACTGACCTTCCCGTGTTAGTCATGGGACATCATCAGCAATGGACTCCAGATCCCGCTGGCGGAACTCGGCGCAGTGAGGATTATTTCGGCATCAATCCCGACAGCAGCGATGCCCTCAATGATGTTGTCGCTAAACATCGCAACATCATTGGCTACACTGCTGGGCACACACATCGCCATCGAGTTCGTTCAATGGCTTGTGGAGTTCCGACAATTGAGATTGGTTGTGTCAAAGACTTTCCAGGAACGTGGGCACAGTATCGGGTATATGAAGGCGGCGTGATGCAAGTTGTGCATCGCATTTCTAGTCCAGATGCGCTTGAGTGGAGTGAGCGATGCCGACATCTTTATGCAGATACTGGCATGGGCTATGAGAGTTATGCATTAGGCACTTTGGCAGAACGTTGTTTTGTTTTTCCCAACCGTTCCTAAAATTTATTACACCGCAGTCAAGACACGATGCTCAATGCGCTCCAAACTTTCCCAAGCGAACTCTGGCGTCATCCCACCCATTAATGGATGAAGAAGAAGTCGACCGGATTTAGCCAGCACAATTGCCTCGTCCACAGTGAGCACGCGGTACACACCACTTTGGCGAATGTCATCAATCGTCAAAGCACCCTTAACGGTCACGGCCGACGACTGACGAGGGCGTTGCCACGCGGCGTAACTCTGTGCATCCCACAACGCGTGACGACCAATGATGTCCCAATCTCTTTCAGGATCGTCAGAGACATGAATAAATCCCAGCTTTTCTGGCACAGCCACAAAGCCGCCAGTAAAGCCCAACTTGGCGCACTCGTCGTTATACCAATCGGCAATCATCGGGTTGCTGTCTGCTGCAGCAAATCCGATTCCGAGACGGGCAGCCAGACGTGCTGCCCTCTCACCAGAACCGCCCAACATCATCATCGGACCGCCTGGCGAAAATGGAGCGGGGGTAACTCGCAATCTGCGACCATCAATTTCCACATGTTCACCAGTGAACAATTTTTTGAGTGCGGCTACGTGATGCTCAAGAACTTCCAAGCGATCGCTGAACTTCATATCCATCATGTCAAATTCTTCTTGACGATAACCAGTGCCAAGAATGAGCATGATGCGACCGCGTGCCAGATGATCGGCGACGACGATTTGCTCGGCGAGACGTACTGGGTCATGCATCGGCAACAACATCGCCGAAATAGAAATGGGCAGACGTGTCGTCGTGGCGGCGATTGCCGAAGCCATGATCATTGGCGAAGGGAGATATCCGTCGGGAGCACCGTGATGCTCACTGAGAATGACGCCTGACATACCCACTCGATCCGCCCAGCGGCACATATCAAGACAGGCGTGATACTGATCGGCGCGGGTCACGGTTGAAAAATCTGGTAGTCGTAGGTCAAAGCGCAACATGTTCATTTTGGGTTCTCCATTTTTTACAATTAGTTTCTGGCGGACACTAAATTTTCTTGCTCAGCACGAATCACGGGAATGACAAACTCGCCCCACTGGCGAATTGTCTCCATGGACACTTCATGTGAGACGGTGCCTAACTGACAAATCACCATAATCTCGTCAGCCCCAGCAGCGATTAACTCGCGCGCGTAACGAATGGCTTGGTGGCGATCACCATAGGCATGCTGAGGAACTTCATAAATGGTTGTTGCTGAAGGTGATGCTGGAATATTCATTTCTGAGAGTCGCGCCACCACATGCTTGGCGTCGGCTGCCATTGCCGCCACATCGTCGCCGGCGTCAACATCTAAAGCTGGTGGCAAACCTGTGCCGTACCAATGGTGAATTGATTCAGCAAAAAATCTCTGACCGCGAGTTCCAATCCTCAACGCCTCATCAGCATCATCGAGAACCACACTCGGGCATAGTGCCGACAAATGATTATTGGCGTGATCACTGACGAAGCGATCGCCGCTACGGGTAGCGATGGCTTCGTCATAAATGCCACGCAGTTCAGCGACCTCTGATGGACCACCGAAGCCCATCACCAAGGCTCCGATACCCAATTCGGCTGCCAGTTTGACAGTGTCGCGCTTTGTGCAGGCCATGAACATCGGCGGGTGTGGTGTCTGAACGGGATGGGGGTGAATCGGACGATTTGGAATCGTCATCAGATCGCTTGACCACTCAAAACGTTCCTCGCGCCAAATCTGGCTGAGAATACGTAAGGTCTCTTCAACTTGCGGGTAGGTGTCCTGGGGTTGCACGCCGAACATACCCATTTCTTGTTGCGTGGCGCCACGACCGGCACCCACATCAAGACGACCGTTGGACAAAACATCGAGCATCGCCACTCGCTCGGCCACACGAACGGGATGATTAAAACCAAATGGCATCAAGACGCAACCGTGACCGAGGCGAATCCGACTAGTTTTGGCGGCCACGAAAGAGAGAAAAATTTCTGGTGCGCTCATGTGGGCGTACCAGGTCAAGGCGTGATGTTCGACAGCCCAAATTGCATCAAAGCCCATCTCTTCAGCGAAAACTGCCTGATCAACACAGTCGCGCAGAACCTTTTGCTCATTGGACGGCGAAGCATCATTCATTTGACCCTCAAAAATGAGTGAGAATTTCATTGCACCGATCCCCGTCCTAGACCAACAAATGTTGGCTTTACTTTACGCTAGTTTATGTTACCCTAGTCACACCAATGATGGACCGTGGGAATAAAGAAAATACACCCTTTGTCGTCCTCAAACACAGCCAGCAAACACAGTCAATCGGCACAGTCTGCGATGCTAGAGAACCACATAACTACTTCATGAAAGGCGCCCCCTGATGTCCCTACCTCCTCACCTCCAAGAACTTTCCGCCCGAGTCTCTAACTGGGGACGTTGGGGTGCAGATGATCGCCGCGGAACACTCAACCTCATCGACAATGCTGCTGTGCGTCGTGGACTTGCGGCGGCACGTCAGAGCCGAACCTTTTTACTCTCACTTCCTTACGATGAAAACGGCATTCAGAATGGCGAAGTTCCTGGACGCGACAATCCACGGCGAGCGATGCACATGATCAATGTGCCGTATACCGGGGACCCGACAAATTTTTGTACGAGTGATGACTCGGTGACCATGGGCGTTCAGTCCTCGACGCACTGGGACACACTCGCCCACGTCGGATACGAAGGTCTTTTATACAACGGAGTCTCGGACTCAACCATCGATGAAAATGGAAGTCATCAACATGGAGTTGAAACTTTTGGTCCCATTGTTTCTCGCGGAGTTCTGCTTGATGTGGCCCGAGTTCATGGAGTGGATTTTCTCCCCGGTGGATATCCAATCACCGGTGATGATCTTGAGGCCGCCTGCGCTCTCGGTGGAATCACGATGGCACCTGGTGACATCGCCTGTGTTCGCACTGGCCATCAGTATCACCTCACGTCTGGGAACAAGGTGCTGTACACCACGGAACATCCCGGACTCTCAACGAAATCAATTCAATGGGCAAGAGATACCGACATCGCGGCCATCGCTACCGACACAATGGCTTTTGAATGCTGGCCCTGTGAAGATCCAAATGTTTTGTTGCCCGTGCATATGATCCACTTGCGTGATATGGGACTCATCCAAGGACAGAACTGGGTTCTCGATGAATTAGCCGCCGACTGTGCATCAGATGGTCAATACGATTTTCTGTTGTCAGCCAGCCCACTTCCACTGACTCGTTCAGTGGGAGGACCTATCGCCCCAACGGCGATCAAATAGGGTTGCCCTATTTGCCGATACGGGCACCTGGTGGCAACACCGGAATATCAAATTCGGCCACTGGATACTGGAACATCGGGAACTTTGGCTTCGCTGTTGCGCGGTGACGGTCAGTGGAATGCATGCGGTCTGGGTCATGATCGGGGATCACTTTGTCACCGAAGATTTCCAGCATTTCATACACCTCTTCAGGATGCATCTGTTCAATCGGTAATCCGAACACCAACTGATCACAGCCGACTTTTTCGTACTGTGTCAATTGCTCGCTGACATCATCTGGAGTTCCCACCATCAGCAGTCCGGATTCAATCAACATGTCCAACATTTCATCATCCATGTGGAACTCGGGTGGTGCCGCTGGTGTTGGCCAAACAGCAGAGTTGGGGTCACGTGACATGGTGTCGTGATAGAGGTTCACCAAACTCACGAGATAACCAAATCCTTGGCGCTTGGCAACTTCGCGAGCGCGCTCACGATCGCTCAGACACACGATGGTGTTCGTCATCATGATGTTGTTGTTGCGGAATTGTCCAACCTGATCGATGGGTGATTGGATCGCTTCTTTATACGCATCAATACGTCCTTGCAAGGCGTAGATCGGCTCGAAGTTAAAGGCAATAGCACCAATGCCCATTTCCCCAGCCTTTGTGAACGTGCCGGGGTTGCCGCAAGCCACCCAGATCGGTGGATGTCCTTGACCGTATGGCTTTGGCAAAACATTATGTGGTGTTGGCACCGTGAAATGCTTACCGTGGAAGTCATAATCTTTTTGTTCCCACATCCGCGGAATTTCGCGAATCACTTCATCCCACATTGACTTTGTGATGTCGGTGTCCATGACGTTGAACATCTTCAACTCGTGGCTTCCCGCTCCGCGACCAGTGCCGAATTCAAAGCGACGATTGGTCATGTGATCGAGCATTGCGGCACGCTCAGCGATGCGCGCCGGGTGTTCTTTCAAAGTCGGCAAACTGGTAATTCCAGAACATAAGTGGATGTAGTCGGTCTGACCCGCCACCCAACCCATGACAACCTCAGGGGCTGACATGTGGCTGTACTCCACGAGACCGTGATGCTCACCGAACCACACGTACTTCCAGTTGTGCTTATCCGCGAACACGGCGTACTTGGCTTGCTCTAGTAACTCATCGTGCTCACACTGCGAATCATGGGCTGCCGGGCCAGGTATATAGCCATTAAGAAAAATTCCGAATTCCAAAATATTCCTCCAAATGTTGGTTTTACTTTACTTCGTTTCATGTTACCGTAGTCACAGCAAAGCCGAATCATCGGCGTCAAAAAATGGGGGATTCATGAAGACAACCAACAAATTTCGTCGCCTTGGAGCTTTGGCCGTCGCCGCAGCTTTCACCTTGGCAGCCTGCGGTAGCAGTGATGAGGGCTCAGACGCCCCTGGCACTGAAGCACCAGTCGCAACCGAAGCACCAGTAGTAACCGACGCACCAACGGCTTCGCCTGTTTTGATCGTGGCGATCGTCAATGTCACCGGCGCAGGCGCCGGAAGCGGGCCATTCATCCCGTCAGTCATCGAAGCATGGGCCGATTGGACCAACGCCAACGGTGGCCTTGGTGGTCACCCAGTTGAAGTTGACATTCAAGACACCGCTGGAGACCCAGCCAAGAGCCAAACAATTATCGATGAGGCCATTCCGAAGAACCCAGTGTTGTGGTTGCTTGATGACCCATTCACCGAGGCATCAATGTCAGCAAGTCTTGGAGCAACCGGTATCCCAGTCATGGGACTTGGTTATGACCCTTCAATCTGGGGTGGGCACATTGAGGCTTTCGCCATGGACTGCACACCTGATGCCAGCAATGGTTTGGCTTGCGCATTGCCTAATGCCTTCCCATTGAGCGCAACATTCGGCGCCGTCGTTGACGGACCAGCCTTTGTGGCTCAATCAGTTGGTGCCACAAAGACTGTTTTTGCAGTCTGTGCTGAAGCATCTTCATGCTCGGCGGCGGGTCCAGTTTGGGCAACAACTGTCGCAACTTTGGGACTGGCAGATTTCGGTTTGACATTGATCAGCTCAAGTGCCGCTGACTACACAGCCGAATGTCTCTCCTGGATTGATGCCGGTGTTGACTTCATCAACATGGGCGTCGATGGTTTCGCCGCTGCGAAGATCATGGCGAACTGCACCGAACAGGGTTACACGGGTGCTTACAGCGTCAGCGCTGGTTCGGTTGCCGGTGCCCTACTGCAAGGCACAGACAATCTCGTCGGAACCTTGAACGGTTTCCCATGGTGGGTTGATGATGCGCCAGTTGTTGAGTATCGATCCGTCATGGATGGCGCAGGCGTCGATCCAGAAGGTTACGAAAACCCAACAGCCACTGGTATCTGGGCAGCACTACAAATGTTCGCAAAAGCCAACGCCACGTTGAGCGATGCGCCAACTGCTGCTGAGACCTTGGCCAACATGTTCACCATCAAGGATGAAACACTGGGCGGATTGGTCTCACCAACTACCTGGACAGAGGGTGAAACTGCTCCTCCACGTAACTGTTGGTGGAACTACTCATTGACCGCTGGAGTTTTGGAGAATCCACTAGGTGGACTCGCCTATCAATGCAACCCAGCAGCAAGCTGATTAGTAAACAATCATAAGAACATCTAGTTGAGGGTCACTTTGGCGATATTCTCGCCAAAGTGACCCTCACTTTTTTAGGGCATTAAGGGGTTTGTACGTGCAGAATCTTCTTCCATTTATCGTCACCGGTCTAGTGACAGGAATGATCTACGGACTCGCTGGCACTGGACTCGTTCTGACTTTTAAGACATCGGCAATTTTTAACTTCGGTCACGGCGCAATCTTGACCGCGGCAGCGATGGTCTATTACTGGCTCCGCTTTACTCTTCATTGGGATTGGAAGATCGCCTTTGTGGCCACTGTCTTCATCGCTGGGCCAATCTTCGGTCTGCTGATGGAACGAGTTGCTCGCACATTGTCGCGACAGCCAACACCGATGAAGATTCTAGGAACTGTTGGTCTCACAGTAGCGGTGCCGTCACTCTGTCTACTTTTCTACCCCGCAAGCAATAAAGGTTTATTTCTTGATCGTGTGCCTGGGCTGCCATTCAGTAATCGCAAAGAATACAAATGGCGGATCTTTGATATCAATATCTTTGGCGATCAAATCGTGATCGCAGTGATTGCAGTGATCGCTGTTGCTGCTCTCTACGCTCTATTTCGTTACACGCGATTGGGTGCAACAATGCGCGCCGCTGTCGATGATCCTGACCTGTTAGACCTCCTCGGCACCAATCCGATTGGTGTGCGACGCGTGGCCTGGATGATCGGATGTATGTTCGCCGCTCTCTCGGGCATTCTCATTCTTCCTTTGGTGGGACTGCAGCCCTATAACCTCACCTTTCTTGCGATGTACGCCTTCGGTGCCGCCGCTATCGGTGGCTTCACGAGTATTCCTGTGACGTTCTTAGGTGGACTACTCATCGGCATCCTGCAAGATCTCATCGGCTATCAGGTCAGCAAATATCACTGGCAATCATTGGATGGATTAGCGGATGCCTTACCATTTTTAATTCTCTTCATCGTCTTGCTGGTGTTAGCAAAAAACAAGTTGTCTCCTCGATCAGACGCCGAGTCACGACCGCCCGTTCAATGGCATGGAAGTCCCAGACTGCGTATTGGCGCAGGAGTTTTCATTCTCGGACTACTCGCCTTGGTACCGAATCTTGTCGGTGGCAAATTGGCGTATTACTCATTCGGGTTATGTACCGCAATCTTGGTTCTCTCACTTGGTTTGCTGATTAAAACCAGTGGACAAGTCTCACTCTGCCATGCCACATTTGCCGGGATTGGAGCCTTAGCTTTTTCTCGTCTCACGGTGGAGGCCCATGTCCCCTGGCTTATCGCCTTGCCTCTCGCAGGACTCATCGTTGTTCCGATCGGGGCACTCGTTGCGTTACCAGCGATTCGTCTACACGGTGTGTACTTAGCCTTAGCGACTTTCGGTTTTGGAATTCTGGTGACCCGCCTGTTCTTTGCACAAACATGGATGTTTAAAATTTTCGCTGGTGGTCGCAAAGTGCCCGCACCATTTGGATCGGGCGATGCACACACCCGCTATTACGTGATTCTCGCTGTTTTCGCAGTCTCAGCAATCGCTATCACCATCATCACTCAATCACGCCTCGGAAGAATGTTGCGCGGTATGTCCGGTAGTCCCACCGCTATTTCGACTCTCGGCCTATCAACCAATGTCACCAAACTGATCGTCTTTTGCTGCTCAGCATTTTTCGCTTCCATTGCTGGAGTGATGTTCGGCATGCAACTCACGGTGATTGATGGAGCAACAACCAACTTTCAGCCTTACTATTCACTTGTCCTTGTGGCGATCTTGGGACTCGCTCCATTTCGTGAACCGTGGTACGCCATTGTGGCTGCCATCTCAATGGTGCTACCAGCATATTTTGATGGAGCCCGCACGCCGAATGTGCTCAATGCGCTCTTTGGAATCTTCGCGATTTTGATTGCGCTGCGTGGCGGTCATTCTTCAATGGGACCCAAACTCCGCAAGATTTTTGATCGCTTCAGAGAGCAAACAAAGAGTGGAACAATTGCAGTTAATGATGGCGACTTTTTTCAGTACACAACCTCACCATCCACGCTTGGTCTTGAGATTGAAAACCTGACAATTGACTTCGGTGGATTACGCGCCGTCAATGATGTACGTCTCAGCGTTCCCGTTGGCAGGATCACGGGATTGATTGGTCCCAATGGGGCGGGCAAAACAACAACCTTTAACGCCGTGAGTGGTATCAATCGCGATGTCATCGGACGTCTCACCTTCAACGGCATTGATATCGGCACACGAGGACCAGCGGCACGCGGCCGTCTTGGTATTGGACGCACTTTTCAGCGCATGGACCTCGCTGATGAATTGAGTGTCATGGACAATGTCAATCTCGGTCATGAAAGCGCGCTGGCAGGACAAAATATTTTCCGCCAACTTTTTGCGACCTCGAGTGAGCGCCTACGAACACATTGCTCTGCTCGCAGTGCACTTGAATTATGTGGGATCACCCACCTCGCAGATCATCAAGCGGGTGAACTTTCCACTGGTGAGCGCCGCCTCGTTGAACTGGCTCGCTGTCTCGCAGGTGAATTTGATGTCCTCCTTCTCGACGAACCATCATCGGGACTTGACCGCAGTGAAACGTTGCGCTTTGCCGAGGTCTTGCAGCGAGTGGTCGCCGAACGGGGTTGTGGCATTCTTTTAGTGGAACACGACATGTCGTTGGTGATGAATGTTTGTCAGTACATCTATGTTCTTGACTTCGGCCATCTGATCTTTGAAGGTGATGCCGCCACAGTGAGTGCGAGTCCATTGGTGCGCGCTGCATATCTCGGATCAGAATCCAATGAAGTGTCAACGGTGGTGCCGAGATGACAAAGACAACAGAAACCACAACTGCTTTGAGCCTCAAGGGGATCACCTCGGGTTACGGAACAACAACCATTGTTCGCAACATTGATCTCAACATCGAGGCAGGTTCGGTCACAGCGCTACTAGGTCCCAATGGCGCAGGAAAATCAACATTGCTCAAGACGATGTCGGGTTTAATTCGTCCGATGTCGGGTTCGGTGATGATTGATGGACGCGATGTGTCCTCATTGGCCCCCAACAAACGCGCCAACCTTGGACTGTGTCACATCCCCGAAGGTCGGGGCATATTTCCTTCAATGACCGTCAAAGAGAATCTTGAATTACAAGCAAGGCCGGGCGAACAGTCGATAGCCATTGAAAAAGGAATTGCCGCCTTTCCGATTCTTGGTGAACGCCTCATGCAACGAGCAGGAACGATGTCGGGTGGTCAACAGCAAATGCTTTCCATGGCTCGTGCCTATACCCAAAATCCACGAGTGATTCTTGTCGATGAGGGTTCTCTCGGTCTGGCGCCGATTGTGGTTGACGAGATCTTCTCCTTCCTCGCTGGGGTCGCAGCGGCGGGTGCAGCATTGCTTATCGTCGACCAATTTGTGGCCCGCGCCCTAGCTCTTGCAACTTCGGCATATGTCATGACTCGTGGAGAGATCGTCTTCGCTGGCACCTCGGCTGAATTGCAACGCAGCGATGTCTTTGAGCGCTATCTCGGAACCCACGAGTAATTCCGTCCCTAGCAGTCCTCCAGCAAATTCGTCACAGACGGTGAAAATGCCCAAACTTTTGGCAGGCTAGAGATCGTGAGTCATTCGGCACCCTCCACTGCATTACACGGAATGCGGGTTTTAGATATCTCGACTGTTCTCGCTGGGCCGAACTGCGCGCGCTATCTGGCTGACTACGGCGCCGAGGTCATCAAAGTTGAACGGCCTGACACTGGTGACAGTTTGCGCAATATGGCCTGGAAAGATCCGCGTGATGGTGTTGGCTTGTGGTGGAAACTGGCTAACCGCAATAAGCGTACGATCACTCTGGATCTCAAAGATCTAGAAGATAAAGAACTCTTTCTTGAGTTAGTCAAAGATGCCCATGTAGTCGTAGAAAACTTTCGCCCTGGTGCACTCGAACGCCTCGGTCTCGGACCAGAGGTTCTGCACGCCATCAATCCAACTTTGATCTTGACTCGCGTCAGCGGATTTGGGCAAACCGGTCCATATGCACAACGTCCAGGTTTCGCTTCCATTGCCGAATCAATGTCTGGCTTTGCGGCCGTCAATGGCGAGGCTGACGGACAGCCACTTCTTCCAGCCATCGCACTCACCGACGAACTGACGGGAATCGTCGGCGCATTCGCCACGATGGTGGCTTTGTACTCAGGTGTCGGTCAAGTCGTGGATATCAGTTTGCTGGAAAGCATGTTTCATATCATGGGTCCTGTCGCATCATTATTTGCTCTCACCGGAGAACTGCAGCCTCGTCTCGGTTCGGGCTTGCCGTACACGGTTCCGCGTGGCACTTATCTATGTGCGGATGGGTTGTGGGTAGGAATTTCAACTTCCTCTGACTCAGTAGCACAACGTGTGATGTCTCTCTTGGGTGTCGGTGACGATCAACGGTTCAAGTCATTTGACGGACGCGCCGCACACCGTGATGAACTTGAAACTTTGATGCGCGAGTGGTGCGCACAACGTACTCGCCCAGAAGTCGTGCAACTTTTTGAGGCGGCTGAAGCGGCCGTGGGTCCAGTAATGAATATGGCTGATATTGCTACTGATCCACATTTCATTTTCCGTGAGGCTGTCACCCTGGTCGGTGAGACACCGATGCAAAATCTGATTGCCAGATTGTCGAAGACCCCCGGCGAATTACGTCATGAGGGTCGTCCTCAAGATGCCGATGGTGAAGAGATCAGAAAAAATGGATGGAGCACAACATGACTTCTACAGAACGACCTTACGCCTATGTGGCGGGCCCATTATTTGATGAAGGTGAACGCTGGTTCATTGAAAAGATTGATCAGTTGGTCCAAGATGCTGGGTTTGAGACCTTTTTACCACACCGTGATAATCCACCCAAGACCGCCGAAAATGTCGGTGAGATATTTCTCAATGATAAAGGTGGCATTGATCGTTGCCAGGTTGTTGTCGCCAACCTCAATGGCATTATGACCGACGATGGCACTGCCTGGGAGATGGGCTATGCCTATGCCCACAACAAGTTCATCATTGGATTGTTCACCGACTGGCGGGCCCGATTCCCAAACGGGAATGAAGTTGTCAACTTGATGATGCAATGCAGCATCGACAAACTCGTGCGCTCGTTGGATGAACTTGATATCGCTTTACGGGAATGGTTGACGAAGCCACATATATAACCACTTGCTACCCCTCGTTAACCTTTCGGCAATCGCAAATTAGTATTCGTTAGTCAAAGTTTCTAAGTGTCGTCAAAAATTTCGGAGCGATTCATTTTCGTTTGGTCGGGAGAATCCTTCGGTTTATCTAATCGCCTTGCTATTGAGAGTGTGCTGCGCCACCATCCTTGGTCCACCATAGAGATTCATCTCGAAGGTCCCGAACCAATCACCCTGGATTTTCTTCTCACGCGCCAACTTGCCAACGTAGAAATTCACAATATTGATGTGGCGAGATTATTCCATGCCTGTGACTCCGATATCTCAAAGTCGTCAGACTTACTTGCTGTTTGGCAACGAATTCCTCATACCGCACTCTCTGCGAGGAGCAACCTTCTGCGTTATGCGCTTCTCCATCTACGTGGCGGCATCTACCTTGACTTTGACATCCTCGTGCGTCGCCCACTTGACGACATTTTGAAGTCTTCGCATAGTCAGGTCGGAGCAGAATTTGTTTGGAAGTTGGATGAAAAGCGCGTCCAGCAAGGGCTCACCATACAGGACTGGCCGATGACGTCTTTATGGGCCGTGGACTGGTGGCTCAATAAGGTCTTTTGTACCTTTACCGGGCGTTACTCGCCGCCACGAAAGATCCAAGAGTTGATCGACCGAAATGTTCTCGGACGGGCCCTCAACAATGCGGTCATTGCGTCACCGTCACACTCCGATCTCACCACCGCTCTTTTGGAGAACGCTCAGAAAGTTGATCCGACAGTGAGATTCTCACTTGGTCCGTCGCTCTTGAGCACTGTCGTTGAACAAGAGCCCTACCTCGCTCATGTTCACCAACCCAATGCCTTTTTCGCCGTACCACCTGGCCAGAGTTACCGATTCTTTATCGATGAGCGTTTGCAGTTACCTGATGAATCATTTCTCATTCATTACGTCAGTAGTAACCACGGAGAATTGTTGAATTCTCTCACGCCTGAATCGATTCATAGCAACCGGTCGCAAGCTGTTTTTTGGAAAATGGCGTCATCTCTTCTGCAATCAGAAAACTTTGAACGTCGAACGCGTGATGCTGCCTAACGGTCTTGTCACCTGCACCATGGTCACTCGTGATCGCCCACATCTCGCTCAAAGAGCAATTCAATGCTTTCTTGCGCAATCTTACGCTCCGCGAGAACTGCTCATAGTCAATGACGGCGAGCAGTCGTATTGCGATGTGATTCCGACTCAACTGCCCGATGGCGTCACAATCACTGAATTGCATATTGCTTCCGATCACGCATATACATTGGGGGAACTTCGAAATGTTGCACTTGACAATGCTGTTAGTGAATTCGTCGCTCAGTGGGATGATGACGAGTGGTATCACCCCGATCGTCTGGCCATACAGATTTCAGCAATCAAGAAGAGTCACACATCTGCTAGTGCTCTCAAGTGGACGCTGATGCACATTGATTCTGAGGATTTTGTTCATCATCCCTTTAGGGCTGATGCAGGATTGGCGACTCCGGGAACGATTGTCCACCGTCAAACTAAAGCTCGGTATCCAGCGCAACGCAAAGGCGAAGATTCAGTTTTCATGCGTTCAGTGAGAGACGAAGGTGGACTGTGTGTCTTGGACAAAAGTTATTCTCACCTTTTCATTCGTTGCTTTCATGGTAGTAATACCTGGAGTTTTGACCATTTCTTGAAGCGCCTTCGAAGAACCCCACGTGGATTGTTTTCATTGATGCTGCTCAAATTGCTTCATCGGCCGATAACGAGTCACTACGCTTTCAAACTTTCCGATGTGGAGAATGCCGCCATCAGTGAATTTCGAAATGACACCTTTGGTCTACTAGTCCATGCAAACTGAATCGGCGAAAGTCGTCACGCGGCGCACGGCCTGGATCACTATCGGTCAAGGAGTACACACCGGCTCGCAGATTCTCGTGGCCACATTCCTCGCTCGCTGGATGACCAATACAGATTGGTCAAAGATGGCCTATTTGATGTCCATTTATTTCGCGATGCTGGTCGTCGCCAATCTCGGGCTTCATCACGGGATGCCCTATTTCATTTCTCATTTAGATGCCCAAGGTCAACGGCGAGTAGTACTTCGAAGTATGACCGCACTTCTTCTCACAGGCAGTGCTGTGTCTGCTGTGCTCTACATCGCCGCGGGTCCATTGACTCAGCAATGGGATGGCCTGGCAGGATTGGTCGTCCTCATAGGAATCGTGATTGCTGTCGAACTGCCATCAACTATTTGTGCAATGGCTCTCGTTGCAATGGAGCGTTCATTATTGTCAGCGATGTGGGAAGGCTCAATGGGCGTCATCACTTTGCTGGCTGTCCTCGGTCTCTTTACTCACGAAGGTGGTCTACGGTCAGCTTGTGTCGGACTACTTTTGGCTGGCATCGTTCGATCTGTCACAGCACTTATCGCATTATTGTGGGCAACTCGTCCGCACCCTGATAACAAAACGCAACTCCAAGAATCGACGACGATTCCACGAATTCGCGATCAAATCAAGTTTGCACTTCCTCTTGGTGCCACCATCATCGTGTCGGTTCTTAACCGCAGTCTCGACAAATGGTTAGTGGCTGCGCTCTATCCCCAAAGGCTTGGCGAGTACGCCATCGCCGCTCAAGAGTTACCCATAATCAATATTCTTCCCGTTGCCGGCGGGGCCGCCATTGCAGTGTCACTCGTGCATCATTTAGCTCGCGGCGAACACCCAGTGGCGCTACAAGTATGGATCGAACAATCGATACGCCTGACTTATGTACTCGTGCCCGCGGTCGCCCTGCTCATCATTTGCAGTCCCGAAATCATCGACTTGATGTTTGGTCGTCAATATCGCTCAGGCGCACCAATTCTCGTGATTTTCACTGTGATATTGCTCCACCGGGTTGCCGAATATGGCGTTGTTCTGCGAGCGGCTGGACGCACTCGTGATTTACTTGTGGCGTCACTAGTACTTCTTGTCTCCAACGCCATCGCCGCAACGACTTTGGTTTTGGTTTTTGGACCAATTGGTGCCGCTATGGGCACATTCGTGGCCAACATCGTGGCCTGGCTGTGGGTTCTGAGGCGAGTCGCCGAAGTTTTAGAGTCAACTATTTACGACGTCTTTCCTTGGAAGCAGTGGACCCAACAAATCATCATCGGATTCGTCTGCCTTCTCGCATGTCTCAGTATCGAGGCCCTCATCAACCTTGAAACCGTGGGTTCGCTGATCATCAAGACCTCTGTTGTCTGCTTGATATTTGCTTTGTCGAAACCGCAGGTACGGCGTTTGTTTACTCCCGTTTCATAACTTTTTAGTCGTGCGAGTAGCGATTGTCGCTGAGTCTTTTCTCCCATCAGTAAACGGAGTGACAAATTCCGTTTGCCAACTTGCCGACTACTTGCATCGAAATGGTCACCAGGCCATCATCATTGCTCCTGGTCCTGGCGAAAAAATGTATAACTCGACTCCAGTTGTACGCGTCGCTGCGTGCTCCATGCCCTTCTACGACGATGTGCGAGTTGGATTTAGTGGCACCACTGTCTATCGGACTCTAAAATCGTTCAAGCCTGACGTTGTTCACCTTGCCGCTCCTCTCGTTTTAGGAGGCACCGCTGGTCGATCTGCTCGCCGAATGGGTATTCCAGTTGTGGCCATCTTTCAAACTGATATTGCGGGCTTTGCTCGGCGCTACCACCTCGGCAGATTAAGTAAACCCATCTGGAGCGCAATCCGAACTGCTCATTCTTCGGCCGATCTCACATTGGCGCCTTCAACTATTACAAGTTGGCAATTACGCGAAAATGGACTTGACGATGTCGCCATATGGCCTCGAGGAGTTGACGCCAATAGGTTCCATCCCTCTAAGCGCGATGAAGACTTGCATCGCCAATGGGCACCAAGAGGACAAACAGTTGTTGGCTATGTCGGACGCTTAGCGCGCGAAAAAGAAGTGGAACGCCTATGCACCCTCAGTGGGCGACCAGGAATCAAATTGGTCATTGTCGGAGATGGTCCCCTGCGAGCCTCACTTGAAAAATCAATGCCTGATGCGACGTTTACCGGTGTCTTGCGCGATGAAGAACTAGCTCGCGCTTTTGCAACGTTGGATATTTTTGTACACACAGGACTCAACGAAACCTTTTGTCAAGCTATTCAAGAGTCCTTGGCGTCGGGCGTGCCTGTGGTCGGCCCAGCTGCCGGAGGTCCACTTGACATCATTCAACATCGGCAAAATGGCTTGCTGTGGAGCCCTGAACACCCAGAAAGCTTGGCAGGTGCCGTGCAGCAGCTTCATGAGGATGTGCTCCTGCGTCGGGTTCTCGCTTCGCATGGCCGTCAATCAGTCATTTCACGCACCTGGGATTCGGTGATGAACGATTTGCTACAGCATTATCAGGCGGTCATTAGCACCCCGCTTCCTCTTCGAAAGTCTGCATAATGAAAGGGCATCTGGCCCAATCCGTATCAGCTCCGAGGTTGGTGGTATCGATTCACGATGTAGCCCCGTCGACTCTTCAAGCTAGTAGCCGTGCTGTTCGGCGCATGGAGCAGTTCGGCGTCACCTGTTCACTATTAGTCGTTCCAGGTCTTTGGCAAGGAATGTCCCTGTCTGATTCACCAAGATTCATTGACTGGCTTCACGAAGTTCAAACACGTGGACACGAAGTCGTGCAACACGGCTACACACATGACAAGGTCACGGCCCCTTCGTGGGCACGGTTGACATCTGCTGTGATGACCCGTGGATGTAATGAGTTTCATACGGCAAGTAAAACTGAAGCATTGCGCCGTATGCGCCTTGGTGCTGCTGCGCTCGAGAAATATGGTTTTGCGCCGATTGGTTTTGTACCTCCCGGCTGGCTGGCATCTGATGGCACCATCGAAGCGGCGCAAGAGACGGGCTTTAGTTATCTCACGACACGCACGCGATTAATCAATCTCCAGAAAAATACCGTGATTGACATACCAGCATGGTCTCACCGTCCCAATAGCACTCTCAGTTTCCTCGGAGTCGCTTGGTGGAAACTGGGAACACTCACACGCTCGCTCATTCATCATGACTTACGCCTTGCACTTCATCCCGGCGATATCACCGATAAGAAACTAATGGCGGTCAGCGAAGACTGTATTCGCCACCTTCTTGACGCGGGATACATCAGTAAGTCATATAACGATCTGATCCAACCTGAACTGAGCCTCGTATGTTGATTGTGCAAGTCGCCAATTTGGTTCACTCCACATCTGGCGGGATCTCACGCACAATGACTGAACTAAGGAACGAATACACGGCACTTGGACATCAAGTTGTTGTGATCACCCCAGGAAGTAATTTCTCAGACTCCATTGACGACAGCGGAGTTCGCCACATCCAACTTGAAGCTCCACAAGTTCCTGGATGGGGCGGCTATCGGCTGATCTGGCGCCGTCAGGCCCTCAAAGATCTCTTACTGCGAATTGTCCCGGACATTATTGAAATACACGATAAGACCACACTCTGGTGGCTGGGAGCATTCGCGCAGAAGATTGGCGCCACCAGTTTTGTCTTCTCCCACGAGTCATTATCTCAACTTCTCAAAAGCCACCTCAAAATCTCATGGATCGCACACCGCCTAGCCGATAACCAACACCGTCGCCTGATGCGAGATACGCAAAATTTCATCTGCGCGTCCACCTTCGCTGCCAATGAACTTGAACGACTAGATATTGAACCAATCCGCATTTCCCTCGGCGTTGACCACACTCAATTTGGTTCGGATCAACTCATCAATGAACATGCTGACCAGTTTCATGGCCGTGCACATACGGTTGCTCTCGTTGGTCGACTCTCACCTGAAAAGAATCCACTGCTAGCGATCTCAGCGATTCGAGAAATTTGTCAACATCGCCAAGATATTCAACTTGTGGTTATTGGTGATGGACCGCTGAAAGAAGAATTGATTGATCATTCTCGTGATCTACCGATTACTTTCTTAGGTCACATCACGAATCGCGAATATATCGCAGCCATTCTCCGCAACTCGTTTTGCACACTAAACCTAGGAGATAGGGAAACATTTAGTCTTTCCACTTTGGAGTCTCTTGCTTCTGGTACCCCAGCAATTGTTGCATCATCGGGGGCGTCGCGTGAAGTACTTTCGGCCGGATGCGGGGTCGCAACATCACTCACACCGATGTGCATATCTCGTGCTATTGAATCACTACTGCTCGGTGATCGCAATCACGCCCGAAAGGCTTGCCGGGACCGAGCGAGTCAATTCACTTGGGAAAAAGCTGCGAAAATTCTTTTGCACAACTATGGCAACAGTGAAGCGATCTCAATTTTAGAAAATGAATTACACAGCATTGAGTTTGGACGCGTTGCATGAAACTCCGTCCTTTGGGCCCTAACGACGACGATGAAATCAAGGCTATTTTTCTGGAAACCATCGTTATGGGGAACTCACTGAAATTCAAGATCCGCTTTCAGGAAGATTTTGTCAACGTTAGTTTGGGTTGGTATTTGAAGTTTGCCCGAGATCTGGGGCGCTGCATGGTTGCAGACGATGGCGAGATCGTTGGCTATATTTTGATTTGTGCTGATGAACAAGCTTTCAATAGGTGGATGTTCAAGCACACCATACGATTGATGATCAAGAGTCTTGCTGTGGCCCCATTTGGATTACTTCGGGGTGGGACTTGGGGTCTCTACTGGCGGCGCGTCGTTGATGGTGCCAAACTCAGTCGCCAAAAGTTGCCCAAGAATTTTGACATGCATGCCCATGTCAATATGCGCAGCCATGCGCGATTTGGCGCGGGAGGTTTACAGAGTCTTCGCTATGTTGACGAACAGGCGACATTGACTGGTCATGCTGGGTGGTATGCGGACATTAATGCGAAAGCTGGCCGTCGATCAGCGAGCCTCGAACGCCTCGGTGGAGAGATCATTGAGCGTTCCTATAATCGCACTTTGTCCTGGCTTGTCAATCAACCCATTGAGCGCTTGCGTGTTGTGAGATTGGCTTCACCAACTCGGAACGAAGTCGCTGCTTAACTTCGTTAAGCCCCAGTGCCAATCGGGCAGGAGACACCAATCCCGCCAATTCCGCAGTATCCATTTGGATTTTTTGCGAGATATTGCTGATGATAGGGCTCGCCATAATACCACTCGCCCATGACGGCTATTTCTGTCGTGATCGCTCCATACCCAGCCTCATTGAGTTTTGTTTGAAACAAAGCGCATGAAGCCTGCGCTACATCCATTTGCGAAGTAGTAGTGGTGTAAATCGCGCTGCGATACTGCGAGCCCATGTCATTTCCTTGTCGCATACCTTGAGTTGGATTGTGATTTTCCCAAAACACTTTGAGTAACGATTCGTAACTGATCACAGTGGGATCGTAAATCACAAAAAAGACTTCAGCATGACCTGTCAAACCTGAACAGTTCTCTTCATAGGTGCAGTTTGGTGTGTACCCACCCGCATAGCCAACAGCAGTTGAAAAGACACCAGGCAACTGCCAAAAGATGCGCTCGGCACCCCAGAAACAGCCCATACCAAAGACGGCTGTTTCGCAACCTGTTGGCCACGGCCCGCGTAGTGGTGCATCAAGAACAAAATGCTTGTCAGGTACCGGCATGGTCTGATCGGTACGACCAGGCAAGGCATCTTGTGGGCTGACCATCTCGTTGTTCCTTTTGGAAAAAAGCATGAACAGATGTTACGCCCCCATGAGAGAAGTAGTTTTGTCGTGTGCCGATAATCCGTAATCTCGCCCTCACCGATATTGACGCCATCATGGCTATTAACGAAGAGAATGTTCCCGCAGTGGGTCAAGAGACTCGAGAAGCGATGCTGCAGATTTTCGGTCAGTGCAATGTCGCTATTGGTGCTGAAGTAGGCGGCAACTTAGTTGGCTTTTGTATGCTCCTGCCTCCTCAAACAACCTATGCCAGCCCGAATTACCTTTTCTTTTGCGAGAACTATGAGGACTTTATTTACTTGGATCGCGTGGCGATTACTAGTTCCCATCAAGGCCAAGGAATCGGAAAACTGCTGTATCGCGAGGTTGAATCGCGAACAAATGCCCCATGGTTCACCTTAGAAGTGAATGTCCAACCCCCCAATGAAGGCTCCTTGAGATTCCACGCCCGCGAGGGCTTTGTTGAGGTCGCTCAACTAGAAACCAGACCAGGGAAAATCGTCAGCCTGATGGCTAAAAAACTTCACTAAAGACTACGAACGACGGTCCTGCAAAAATCGAAATTTGTTTCGCACTTCCTGAACTCGATTCCTCGTGATCTCGGCGTACAGAATGCACTCTTCTCCTGATTTTCCTTCTGCCAAAGTTTCACCGAGTGGATCAAAGATCCGACTGTCGCCGCTGTACACCAGTGATCCACCAGCCCCGACACGATTGCACCCGACGACGTACGCCTGATTCTCAATGGCGCGTGCCTCGAGCAGAGTGAGCCAATGTGTGCGTCGAGCCTCTGGCCAATTTGCTGGAACTAGATAGATATCAGTGTCCTCAGCAAGTTTCCAGAATTCGTCAGCGAAACGCAAGTCGTAACAGACAAAGAGCGTGACTCGCAATCCCTCAACATCAACCGTGACAAAGTCCGAACCAGAACGAATAAATCGGTCTTCGCCACCATAAGTGAAAGGATGAATTTTGCGATAACGATGTTCCACTCCCTGTGGACTCACTAAAACAAAAGTGTTGGCAGGTCGAGCGTCATCGCTATCTCCAGCGATTTCAGGACATGTTCCCCCAATCCAAATGCCGTGTTCCATGGCCATCGAAACTAAGAACGTAGAGGACGGTCCACCTTGCGGTTCGGCGAAGTTCTCTTCTTGAACAGAAAAACCAGTGGAAAATGTCTCAGCCAACAACACCAGTTTGGCTCCATTAAGTTCTGCCTCAGCGATCAGCATCGCCAGATGATTGAAGTTTGCTTGTCGATCGCACCAAGCGATGTCATGTTGTATCGCCGCAATTTTCATGACACGCCTTTCAGTCGCCAGACCGCTCGTTGCTCAACTCTAAACGCTGAAACACCAATCGTTGGAATGTGAAGGTGAGATACCGCGATGAAGCCGATGCGCCTGACATGTTCTCAGATACGGATCTTCCCACTAGGCAAGTTCAGACTCCACCGCATCAAGCAGTCCACTCGCTCCGAAACGAAATGTTTGGGGCGTTGCCCAGTCTTGACCCATCACGGCATCCGCAAGTTGGAGATACTCAAGGGCATCGTCAACAGTCTTTATTCCCCCCGATGGTTTCAGACCAACTGCACGACCCGAAGCACGGATGGTGGCGAGCATAATCGTGACTGCTTGCGGTGTGGCTGAGGTGCGGGTCTTGCCAGTCGATGTCTTGATGAAGTCAGCGCCGGCGGCAATAGCCAAGTGGGCGGCTCGGTCAATCAAGATTGGATCAACCAATTCTCCCGTTTCCAGAATGACCTTCAACAGACTTGGCTCTGGAACTACGTTGCGAATCGCTGACAACATCGCAATGACAGTTGACTCATCGCCGCGTTGCAGCGCGGCGTATGGCAATACAAGATCAATCTCATCGGCGCCAGCGTTTAAAGCATCCACAGTTTCCTTGATAGTGGCTGCAACCTCACCATCACCACTCGGAAAGTTAACAACAGTCGCAACTTGGATCGGCGAATCGATCAATAACGATTTGGAGAGTCCAACAAATCTTGGCCAAACACAAACAGCCGCGGTGTGACCCCACTGACCGCTCGCCCGTGCACATAAAGTTTTTATCTCCTCAGGAGTACAACCATCGTTGAGATTGGTGAGATCAATCAACGATAAAATTCGTTGAGCAAGCAAACGCCCGTCGCTCACGAAACAAAACCAACCAAGTTTTCAGGTCCGAAAGATGTTGGCAACAACTGTTCCATAGTGAAGACGGCGCGAATCCCATCTGGCCCGCAGGCGTAAATTGGCGTATCCGATTTTGCGAATTCACGAACTCTTTGCCGACAACCACCACAACAAGTTCCGACCTCAGCACTATCGCAAATAGTGACCAGGACGGCGATCTCCGTATCTCCGCCAGCAACCATCGCCGCAATGGCCCCAGCCTCTGCGCAACTCCCCACTGGGTAAGCAGCATTCTCCACATTGCAGCCAACATAGGTATTCCCAGTGGAAGTGAGGATTGCCGCCCCGACAAGAAAATGCGAATACGGGGCATATGCACGGGCCTGCACATCTTGAGCGGCCAGAAATAATTCGCGAACTCGGTGTTCAGAGGGGCTATCGGTGAAGTTGATCGCAGGTTGACTCACGCGACAACCTTATGACACCTTCGGATGTGTAAACATGATCTGTGATGAAAAGAAGTATTTTGAGTTTGTGGAGTTGGTTTGCCCTCGGTGTGATCGTCATTGTTTGGACTCCTATCGTTTTTCTTGTGTGGATCGCCACCACACCGTTCGATAAGGGCCGTTACGCAACGGGATACACCTTTCGCCGCCTATGTGTTCTGCACCAGTGGTTGAACCCGATGTGGAAGTTCAAAACGAGCGGTCAACTCCCTGCCAACAAACGAAATCCCTATGTCATGGTTTCTAACCATGAAAGTTTTGTGGACATGTTGCTCCTGAGCCACTTGAAAATGGAAATGAAATACCTCAGCAAGGAATCAATTTTACGAATTCCTTTAGTGGGCTGGATGATGAAAATGTCAGGCGATGTTTCTTTGCTGCGCGGAGATCGATCAAGCGGCGCAGCAGCTTTGATCGTCTGCGAAAAGTGGCTCAAGCGAAAAATGTCGGTGATGATCTTTCCTGAAGGAACGAGAAGTTTCGATGGCGAAATGCGTGGCTTTAAAGATGGGGCATTTATTCTGGCGATTCGCACCCAAACACCGATGTTGCCCGTCGTCGTTCACGGCACTCGTTCCGCGTTGCGTAAGAGCGACTGGCGCATGGGCGATGCCAAAGCCGAAGTTCGCGTTCTTGAGATCATTGAGACAACTGGAATGACTCTCGACGATGTACCCGCGTTGCGCGAAAGAGTTCGCGATGTCATGATCGCCGAGATCGCCAAAATGCGCCTCGCTGCTTAAAAATCAGCGACCCGAATGTCCAAATCCGCCACCACGATTGGCGCCATCAAGAGTATTCACTTCATTCCACAGCACTGATGCAACTGGCTGGATCACCAATTGAGCGATCCGATCACCACGCATGATTTTGTACGAATTGCGCGGATCAGTATTCACCAAAATCACTTTGATCTCGCCCCGATAAGCAGAATCGATCAGACCCGGACTATTTAAGACTGTGACGCCATTTTTCAGAGCCAAACCGCTACGGGGAAGTACAAAACCTGCGAAACCGCTGGGAATCGCCACTGAAATACCCGTCGGCATCAATATCCGACCACCCGCTGGGGCAATACTGACCTCTTCGCGAGCCATCAAATCAAGGCCCGCATCCCCCTCATGGGCATAGGCCGGCAGATCAAGTTGCTTGTCAATCCGTACCACGGAAACGGTCAATTGCGGTTCATCCATACCTAGACGATAGGCGTTGGCGCCAAAGTTTGAAAATGGAGCATTGATAGAACGCCACAGCGATGGCGTATCGTTTGAGTTGTGCTTGTGTGGATGGACTTGGAGATGACGGGACTGATCCCTGAAAAGGATGTCATCGTCGAAATTGCCACGATCATCACTGATGATCAACTCAACGTCATCGCCGAAGGCCCAGACATTGTCATCCACCATTCTGATGAAGTTCTCGCCATCATGGACAAGTTCGTCGTTGACATGCATACCAAATCAGGACTACTGACGCTGATCCGTGAATCTACAGTCACTCTTGAGCAGGCAGGTCAACAGACCTTGGAGTTCATTAAGACTCATGTCCCCGAGGCGCGCACTATTCCTCTGTGCGGAAACTCCATCGGAACTGATCGAAGATTTCTCGCACGATATTTGCCAGAGATTGAAAATCACTTGCACTATCGCTCAGTTGACGTCAGCACCATTAAAGAATTAGTGAAACGTTGGTACGCAGGAAGCGAGAATGTCCGCGAATTCAAAGTTGGTAAACACCGTGCCCTTGATGACGTTCATGAAAGCATCGCGGAATTACGCTTCTACCGTGAGAAAGTTTTTATTCCATGACCGAAGTAGTCCCCCGACCACTTAAACAAGAGCAGCTGCCAGCGAGTGACGAGATCCTAGAGATCGCTCCTGGTGTTTTGCGTGCCCAATTACCGATCTCAATTCCAGGTCTCGGTCACGTCAATATGTACATTCTTGAAGATGAACGCGGCGTGACATTGGTGGACCCTGGTCTGCCAGAAAAAAGTAGTTACGAAGTCGTCAAGAAACGACTCGATCAAGTCGGTGTTCCTCTCAAGCGAGTGCATTCGGTGATTGTCACCCATAGCCATCCCGACCATTTCGGCGGAGCTCATTGGCTGCAGGCTGATACGGGTTGCGACATCATCACTCATGAAAAGTTTCGTGTGTTTTGGGATCCCACAGAACCACCTGATGCCGACATTGACGATATAGAAATGCGTTCCAAGCCACGCATGCCATGGGATGCTCCTCCCTGGGGTGGACCAGGTATGGAGATTCCTTGGAAAAGACGCGTCCGGATCGCTGTCAACCGCAAAATACCGCGTCTCTTGCGTTTGCCAACGCCGACAGTGCGACTCACTGACGCACAGCATTTTCGTTTCGCCCGTCGCGATTGGGTGGCAGTACACACTCCCGGCCACACTGCCGATCACTTATGCCTCTTTGACCCAGAACATGGTCTGATGCTCTGCGGCGATCATGTCTTGCCAACGATCACGCCCCATATCAGCGGACTCATTCGTGCCAAAGACCCACTCAACTTATTCTTTGAGTCCTTAGACAAAGTGGCAGCCTTTGGACCGCAAGTGAAATTAGCTTTACCTGCCCATGGCAATGTTTTTAGCGACCTTGCTGGCCGTGCCAATGAAATTAAAGAACATCATGTGGGCCGTCTACAGCGGTTACGCGATGCCTGTATTGAACTCGGTCGCCCGGCAACCGTGATGGATATGTCCACCTATCTTTTCTCGCCTCGCTCTCAGGGTGGCATGGCCGACAGTGAGACCTTTGCCCACTTGGAGCATTTACGTTTAACAGGTGAAATGGAACGCACTGAATCCGATGGTCATTACCAATACATCCTCAAGGATTAATCGGTTTTAGGCTGTGGATGTGAGCGCCCCAGCAAATGTCCTATTGATCACTTTGGATCAATTCCGTGGTGACGCTTTATCGTGCGCAAGTCACCCTTTGGTCAAGACCCCACATCTCGATGCATTAGCAAGTGCAGGTGTGCGTTTCGCACGCCACTACACCCAATCCACACCATGTGCGCCAGGGCGCGCTGGTTTGTACACGGGGATGTACCAGATGAATCATCGCGTCGTGGCTAACGGCACTCCACTTGACGATCGCTTTGACAATGTGGCACGCCTGGCACAACGATCTGGACGACAAGGCGCACTTTTCGGTTACACCGATCAATCTGTTGATCCGCGTATCACCCTCACTGCCGATGATCCACGGCTGCAAACATATGAAGGGCTACTGCCGGGCTTCACCTGGGAACTTGATCTGACTGGACCACATCGCCCATGGGTGGATTCCCTGAAGGCCAATGGCTACGACGTATCCGCGGGTCATATGCATCTACTCGCTACAGAACACGAGCGTCCTGTTGAGCACAGTGTTTCGAGATTTATGACCGACCATCTCATCGACTGGTTAGAGAACCAAACGACAACTGCTCAGGCACCGTGGTTTGCACATGCCAGTTATCTGCGCCCGCATCCACCATATTCTGCGCCGCGTGATTTCACTTCCATGTATGACCCCGCCGATGTCGGTATGCCCATCGCTCCAAGCTCTGAACGTCACCCATTTCACGATGTTTTATTGGGTGTTCGCGCTGTCACGGCACCCAGCGATGAAGCTGAACTGCGATACATGCGCTCACAATATTTCGCCATGATCTCAGCCGTTGACGCTGAAATGGGACGCCTCTGGGATGCCTTGAAACGACTAGGTGCGTGGGAAAACACAGTCATCATTGTCACTGCTGATCACGGAGAACAACTTGGTGATCACGGACTCAAAGACAAAGTTGGGTGGTTCGAACAAAGCCATCACATTCCACTTCTTTGGCGGGATCCCACACAGACCGCGACTCATGGAACTGTGGTGCAACACTTCACTGAAAGTGTTGATGTGCTGCCAACTTTGGCCGATGTCTGGAGTCAACCCATGCCGTTGCAATGCGACGGACATTCATTGACACCATTTTTGCAAGGTGCGACGCCACACATTTGGCGAGAAGCAGCTTCATGGGAATTTGACTGGCGATCGGCTTTGATTCCGCATGTCAATCATCAATGGCCATGGGATGATCGTCTAACAACGAGCCATCTTGCGGTGCATCGCACGCAGGACACTGCGTATGTGCAGTTTGGTGATGGTTCATATCTGTGCTTTGACATCGCCCTTGATCCGACGTGGCGCACCCCTGTGACCGACCCGAAACGGATATTGGACATGGCGCAGCGAATGTTGGTCTGGCGCAGTTGCCATACAAATCGGACACATAGCGGTCTGCTTATTGACAACGGTGGGGTTGGACAATGGCCTTCAGGAGTAAGTTGGAAAGATACACAAGGAGACATGACATGAATGCAGCGCAACTAGAACGCCAAGCCCTCTGCGACCTCTTCACAGAAGTCGGACCAGACGCGCCAACCCTATGTGCAGGTTGGACAACAAAAGATTTAGCCGCGCACCTCGTCGTTCGCGATCGTCGTCCCGACGCGGCAGCAGGACTAGTCATCAAAAAGTTGGCAGGTTACGGCGATCGCGTTCGCCTGTCAGCCAAAGAACGTCCATGGGAAAAACTCATCACATCAGTTCGCCAAGGTCCTGGTCGTTTGTCGCCGATACGTCTTTCAGCTCTTGATCGACTGACGAACACTATTGAATATTTCGTGCACCTCGAAGATGTTCGGCGAGCCGTTGCTGGTTGGACTCCCCGAGAACTTCCTGCCGCTGTCAAAGAGCAACTGAATCAGTCCATTTCTAAAGGTGCAGGTCTGTTTGCTCGTAAAGCCCCATGCGGTCTCATTCTCAAAACCTCTGATGGACAAACGGTTGTGGCCAAAAAGGGCGAGCCTGCGGTAACTATCAGTGGCGATGTGGGCGAAGTGATTTTGTTTCTCTATGGTCGTCAAGCGCAGGCGAAGGTTTCCTTGTCAGGCCCTGATGACTTAGTAGAGATGGTCCGCAACACCGCGTTTGGTATCTAGATAGAAGGTCAATCGTCAAAAGATGGCAAGATTGACCCCGTGACGCGTGATATTGAGGCCCTCTTAACCCTGATGACGATTGAGGAAAAAGCCTCACTCACCACAGGAAGCACGATGTGGACGACCAAGTCCGTGGAGAGCCACAACATTCCTTCAGTGATTGTCACTGATGGTCCTGCTGGTGCACGTGGGGCCACTATCCCGGGCGTCGGCAAACAAGTTGCCACTCTCTGCATCCCGTGTGGTTCGGCGCTCGGAGCAACTTTTGATGCACCTCTAGTTGAGGAGTTGGGTATCGCTCTTGGGCATCAGGCGCGTTCCAAGGGGGCCCGCGTGTTACTCGCCCCAACCGTCAACCTGCATCGCTCACCACTATTTGGTCGCAGTTTTGAATGCTATTCAGAGGACCCCTTATTGTCAGGAAAACTGGCAGCATCTTTCATTCGTGGTGTTCAGTCGCAAAATGTTGCGACAACCGTCAAACACTTTGTCGGCAACGACGCCGAATTTGAACGCCACACAATCAACAGTGTCATTGATCAACGCACATTACGCGAACTGTATTTGCTACCTTTCGAACTTGCCGTGCGTGAAGGTGGAACGCTCGGCATCATGACGTCTTACAACCGTATGAACGGCATCTATTGCGCCGAGAATCACGAACTCTTGCAACGCATCTTGCGTGATGAGTGGGGCTTTGAAGGATTCGTCGTCACGGATTGGTTCGCTGTCACATCTACCAAGGGTGCAGCACGCGCGGGTCTTGATCTCGAGATGCCAGCACCGCCGCGTGCCTATGGAAAAGTCTTAGCCGAAGCGGTGCGCGAAGGTCAGGTTGACGAAGAGGAACTCAATCGCGCGGTACGAACATTGCTGACAACGTTTGATCGCCTTGGCGCACTTGATGATGCCCCGATGGAAGCACAGGCCATTGACCTGCCCGAGCATCGTGCCTTAGCGCGCCGCGCCGCTATTGGATCGATGGTTCTCTTGCGAAACGAACCCGTGAATGGCACGACACTCCTACCGCTCACTGCTTCGGCGATCAAGTCAATTGCCGTCATCGGTCCCAATGCCGAACAAGCGCGCATCATGGGTGGCGGATCAGCCGAGGTTCAGCCCCACCACCGCACTTCAATTATTGAAGTGCTACAGAAGCGCCTCGGTGATCGGGTCAAAATTTTCCACGAGGCCGGTGGCCACATTGATAAGAGCACTCCGATCATCAAGACTCGAAATGTACACACACCGAGTGGCGAGCCAGGCTTTGACATCGCAATTCGTGATGGCGCGAGTGAAAGTGGGGCCATACTCGCACGAATTATTCGTCCCGATGGTCGCATCATCCTCGTCCCACATAACGATCCTGGTGTTCCGTCATCTGGCTATAACTTCACAGCGACGGGCGTGATCACTGTTGAGTCAACTGGTCAGTACATTGTCTCACTCGTTGAATTCAGTCCGTGCAAACTATTTGTGGATGGAGAGTGCGCCATTGACGGCGCCACTACAACACCGAAACGTGGAACTGCCTTTATGGGCAACGGCAGTGAAGAACTCACCGCTGTGATCGACCTTGTGGCGGGTCAGTCTCATGAATTCGTCCTTGAGTGTGACGCAACAAAGAAGCAATGGTTTCAAGGTGGCCAGATCGGATTGCAATACATCGATACCGAAGATCCGGTTGAGCGAGCAGCATCTTTGGCTGCCGAATGCGATGTCGCAGTCGTTGTTGTTGGCACCACAGATGACTGGGAAAGTGAGGGTCACGACCGCGCCACGCTTGACCTTCCTGGTCGGCAGGTTGAGTTAATCCGCGCAGTTGCTCAGGCGAACAGAAAAACTGTTGTACTCGTCAACTCTGGTGCACCTGTTGACATGTCGTGGGTTGATGAAGTTCCTTCCGTGGTACAAGTGTGGTTTGGCGGTCAAGAGATGTCTGACGCCGTCGTGGATGTTTTAATGGGTGATGCTGATCCTGGTGGTCGGTTACCGACAACGATTCCCGAATGCATTGAGCACACACCCGCCTATGGAAACTTTCCTGGCGAACATGGTCAAGTTCGATATGGCGAGGGACTCTTTATCGGCTACCGATGGTATGAGTCTCGTCGTCTTCCCGTTCGCTTTCCTTTTGGATACGGCTTGTCCTACACAACTTTTGAGATTGACGAACCAGACTGCGATACCACTGAAATCCAAGTTGG
>CAMAYS010000006.1:0-36071 GCA_945862545.1 Bifidobacterium breve
GGCGACAATCTCTACGAGTCCAACACGGTCGATGGCACGACTCAGCATGGGGTCAAGACTGGGATCATCAAGATGTCGTTTAAGTTCATGAAGTGCATGCAGGTGTCCATTTAAACCGTGATCACTGAAGTCAGGTTCGGCGCGATGGCGTTGCATGGCAATACCGACCTCGGGCACGCGCACCTCAACTTGGCGGCGGTCAATGGTTCGCCACCACTCGTCAGCATCATTGTTGAGCAGTTCGTCGAAGAGGTGCGAAGTATCAACCGATGTCCATGGCTCAAGAGGCACGCTGTTTTTCGACTCCTGGCGTTTGGCAAGTTTGAGACGCAAAAGTGGCGGAGTAATCAGCGTGGTCACAAGAACCATCAGCAAAAGTGCGCCGTACAACTCGTCATCAAGAATGCCTTTTGACAGTCCAATGGAGGCGAAGATCAATCCAACTTCACCACGTGGAATCATCCCGATTCCGATCAGCAACTTGTCTCCAGGTGAACGACCGATGCCGAAGCCTGCGACTAACTTGCCAATGATCGCCACCACAGTCAAGACCGTTGCTAGGGCCAAAACGCTTGGCTGGAACATGGCGTCAAGGTCAGCATTGATGCCGATGCTGGCGAAGAACACGGGAATAAAAATATGTCCGAGGGGATTGAGACCTTCGGCGATGCGCTCATGTTGTTGGCTGCGGCCCACTGCCAAACCAGCCATGAAGGCACCGATGATGAAAGCCAATTTCGCTTGATTCGCCAGGAGTGAAAAAGCCAGCATCAGAGCAAAGGAAACCGCCACGATTGTGGTTGAGGATTTTGCGACTCGGTCGATACGGGTGAAGGCTTTTGGAATGACGTAGATCGCTAATAGGCCAGTGATCACCAAGAAGCCGAGAGCTAATCCGATTGTTTCAAAGACCACGTTGGCACTGATCGAACCTTCAGTAACGACTTTGACGACGACCGTCAAGATAATGAGACCGAGGACATCATCGGCAACTGCCGCGCCCAACACGATGCGCGATTCGCGCAACGCTAAAGCGCGTAGATCGCCTAAGACTCGTGCGGTGATTCCGACACTGGTGGCTGTGAGTGCTGCTCCGATGAACAAAGAAATTTCGCCGCTCTCACCAAAGGCGCAAGCCACACCAAACCCAGCAGCAAATGGAACTAACACCCCGATCAGCGCGACCAAGAGCGCAGGCTTGCCAACTTTCGCCATCTCACCGAGATCCATCTCGAGACCGACTTGAAAGAGCAGCAAGATCACGCCGATTTCGCCGAGCAATAACACCATGTTGGCGACATCAAGATTTTTGATGGGGTCGATCAAGCCGAGAGCGCTTGGGCCGATGATGATGCCGGCGATAATTTCGCCGAGGACCGCGGGGATTTTGATGAGTTCGGCAAGTTCGGCGGCCAGGCGCGCAACGATGATGATGATCAACAGGTTGCCGAGTATCAGGGCGAGGTCATAACCCTCGGACGCAGATGCCAGCAAACTCATTGGGTCAGGTTAGTGGTCATGGGGGATTCAGAAATGAAACTATTACGCCGCCGCGAGAACAGTCGCCTGCTCGAGGTTGTCAACATTGAGCATCCAACCGCGACCGCGCACAGTTCTGATGGAGTCTGGGCCAAGGGTTTTGCGGATGGAAACCAAGAGTGAGTCACAGCGTCGCTCATGGAGAGTGGTCATTCCTGCCAGACGGGCCAGTTCGCGACGGCTCACCACTCGCCCCGAACAACCGATTAAGGCTCGGAGGAGAGCCAACTCTTGGGTTCCAAGTGGAGCGTTGCTAGCAACTGGGGATACGTCCATGCGCTCAACTTTAGAAATCGAGGATTTCGCCTGTGTTCGCCCTTTGTGAACGGTGTGTGAACCGTTTTGAGCCCAAGTGACAGCGTCAGTGACACTTTTATCGTTGCTCGGGTTGGGGCGGAGTGGGCACCTGCGAGAGAATAAGAATATGGAACTCAGTTACCCCACAGAAGCCGAAGCCTTTCGTCACGAAATCCGAATCTGGTTGAAGGAGAATTTGCCCACTGGCTGGGGCGAGCCTGGGTTTGAACTCGTAGGTGAGGCGCGTAAGAAGTTCGTCGAAGAGTGGCCCGCCACTTTGTATGCCGGCGGTTGGATCTGTGCTACTTGGCCAAAGGAATACGGCGGCAAAGGATTGACGACAATGCAAGGTGTCGTGTTGTCTGAAGAGTTCGCTGCGATGAAGGCGCCGTTGCGTGCCGACTTCTTTGGTGACACTTTGGTTGGACCGACTTTGTTGCAGTGGGGATCTGAGGAACAAAAGAAAGAGTTCTTGCCGAACATCATGAATGGCACAACGCGTTGGTGCCAAGGGTTCAGTGAACCTAACTCTGGTTCCGACTTGGCATCGCTCAAGACTTCAGCGATTCTCGATGGCGATGAGTGGATCATCAATGGTCAAAAAGTGTGGACGACTGGTGGTCATCATGCAGATTATTGCTTCTTGCTCACACGCACCGATCCTGATGCCCCGAAGCACAAAGGCATCTCCTATCTCTTAGTGCCGATGCGTCAAGAAGGTGTTGAAGTACGTGGCATTGTGCAGCCCGATGGAACGGCAGAATTCTGTGAGGTGTTTTTCACCAACGCACGCTGTCCGAAAGACAATGTCGTTGGTGGCGTGAACAACGGCTGGAAAGTCACGAACTCAACACTTGCTTTTGAACGTGGCATGAGTGCCACGACCGGCTATCGCCGTTTTGAAGAGGAATACAAGGCAATGGTGCGCGTGGCTACAAGCAACGGGGCCATTGAACAAGACGATATTCGTCAACGTTTAATGGAGTATTACACCAAGATTCAGATTCTGCGTTTCAACGGTTTGCGTTCATTGACTGCGACCTTGAATAACAGCAAAGATCTCGGTGTGATGGCTCTTGGTGCAACCAACAAAATGTTTTGGTCGGAAATGCATAAGGCAGCGATGGAATTGGCGCTTGATATTTTCGGTGCCCAAGCGATGCTGGTTGATGCTGGTCCTGAGACCGGTTCGTGGCCAGGTGTTGCGCGCGAGCGTCGTCGTGATGGTTATCTAGTGAGTCCGATGATGTCCGCGTTCTTCTTTAGTCGTTCGGAAACTATTTGGGGTGGAACCAGTCAGATTCAACGCAATATCGTTGGTGAGCGAGTGCTCGGTCTGCCCAAAGAACCTTCAGCGGGCTGATCTAGTTGATGTCGAGTTCGGCTGAGGCCGATCAACGTATGGTGACACCGCGCTTCTTATTAGTGACGGCGGCAACTTTGGCCTACTACACCTGCGTTGGAATTTTGATACCGACATTGCCAGTCTTCATTAAGAATGGTCTTGGCAGTGGCGAGGCCATGATTGGAGCATCGGCCGTTTTGTTTAGTGGTGCGGCGGTCTTGTTTCGACCACTCCTGACATGGGTCGGTAACCGCTGGGGTCGTCGCACAATGATGGTCTCAGGTTCTCTAGTGGCAACGGTGGCCGCTCTCGGCATGACCGTCGTGAACTCCACATGGCAACTGTTGCCTTTTCGTGCGTTGATGGGTGTTGGTGAAGCGGCACTCTTTGTCGGTGCGGCGATTTTGGTCGTTGAACTGAGTCCGGAAAATCGTAAGGCGGAGGCAGCGAGTTATCTCTCGGTTGCTGTCTTCGGTGGTTTATCTGTGGGACCAATTATTGGTGAGTTAGTCATGGGTGATGTTCCCGAAGGTGCGCGCGGATTATCGGCTGGTCATTTCGATCGGGTATTTGTTGTGACAGCCTTAGCTTCGTTGCTCGCTGCTGCGGTGTCCTTGACGGCGCCGGCATTTGTTGGCGCGAAACCAGAACGGATTCGCCGCAAGGTTTCCTGGTTTCATCCGCGATCATTGCGCCCGGGAATGATTCTTGCTTTGGGAATGGCGGCATGGACATCATTCACTAGTTTCGTTCCGACCTTTTCTAAGTCGATTGGACTGAGTGGTTCGGCGCGCTTCTTTACTGTGTACAGCATTTTGTGTTTAGTGCTTCGCCTATTTGGAGCCAAAACTCCGGAGCGTTTGGGCCTGCGACGAAGTGTCTGGATAGCCATGTCTTTTCTTTTGTGCGGCGTGACATCGGTGGGTGTCTTGGGTAGCGAAATCGGCATCTGGATCGGGACAACATTTTTTGCTCTCGGTGTTTCGTTTTTCTATCCCTCGCTATTGGCAATGGCAGTCGAAGGTAGCGACTCCGATGAGCGCGTGGAAGTCGTGGCTAGCTTCACCAGTTTTTTTGAAATTGGTGGAGTGATCGGCGGATTGGCGCTCGGCGTGGTCGGTCAGTTATTCGGCGAACGGTCCACGTTCTTTGGTGGCATGGTATTCGCCGTTATGGGCTTGTTGCTTCTGCGCGCCCCTTCAACTGACGGCCAGGAATGAGACACGATAAAACTAGGGTGATGATGAGAACAGGAATCGCCATGCGAAACACTGTTGTCACAGCGTGAGCGAATACTTCAAGAGCCTGTTCGCGGAGTGGTGATTCAAGTTGCTTGATATCGCGTGGGGTCTGAATCAGTTTCTCGTCAATACGTCCTTCAAGTTGGGAATTGAAAATCGCACCATAGATAGCTAGGCCAATGGCTCCACCAAGTTGTCGAACAAAGATGACGATGGACGATGCTGCGCCGATTTCATGGTTCTCCACAGCGTTCTGCACCGCAAGTGTGCTGGTGGGGAAGATTGCACCCATGCCCGCACCAATAAAGAATGATGCCGTCATCGCAAGATAGAGATACGCGTGAGTTGAACCTAATAATGAGGCCATGATGAATCCGACTAATGCCAATGCAGCACCGACTGGTGGCCACACTTTGTAGGTGCCGGTACGCGAAGTGATGCGACCAATAATGATTGCTGTTCCCGCAACTGCAACAGCGAGTGGCACTAGTAAGAGTCCCGAGTTTGTGGCCGAAACACCAGTGACACCCTGCAGATAGAGCGGCATGAAGGCGTTCGCTCCGTAGAAAACAGCGCCGACTAAAATCATCAATGGCACGATTGCTCGCACCACATCAATTTTCATTAAGTGCAAGGGGATGATGGGTTCTTCGGCGTGACTTTCCCAGCGGAAAAATGCGATGCTGACGATCAGAGCGGCAGCAAAGAAAGCAATTGTTGGAGCGGCGAACCAGCCGTATGAACCACCGGTCCATGAGAGACCAAGAATCAGGCAGGAAACAGCAATAACGAGCAGTGTTGCACCGATGTAATCGACTTTCTGTTGCATTGCTGTGAACGGAAGTTTCAAAGATTTGTTGGTGATCATCAAGGCAACAATGCCGACGGGTAAGTTCACCAAAAAGATCCAACGCCAACTTGTGTTATCGACAATGAAGCCACCTATCAAAGGGCCAATCACGCTGCTGATAGTGAACACACTTGTGATTAAGCCGACGTATCTACCGCGTTCACGTGGTGGCACGATGTCGCCGATGATGGCAAATGACAATGAGAACAATCCGCCACCGCCGATGCCTTGAATGCCGCGGGCCACTACGAGTTGCCACATCGATTGGGAGATTCCGCAGATCATTGAGCCAAGAAGAAAAGTGAGAATGGCAATTTGGAAAAGTCGACGTCGACCGTAGAGGTCAGATAATTTTCCGAATAAGGGTGTGGCGACGGTGCTGGTGAGCATGTACGACGTGCCGATCCAGGCGTAGTACTTGAGTCCACCGAGATCGCCGACAATTGTTGCGAGGGCAGTGTTGACGATCGTGCCATCAAGAGCCGACAAACCCATAGCTGCCGTGACACCAGCGAAGACGACGTAGATCTGCCGTTGTGTGAGGTTGCCAGCGTTCATCTGGACAACGGGTTGTTCGGTGGACATGCACACTCCTTTACTTGTAGAATACAACAACTAAATTGTGGGCGAGTGGGTCTGCGCACAGGTTTGGATGTGGCGGCGTGTGACAAGTGGCAAGATAAAGCCATGTCGTCATTGCGCTCTACGAGTTACAAAAGTCCAGTTGGTCGCCTCACTCTGGTCGCCTCTGACATTGGTTTACGGGCCGTACTGTGGCCCGAAGATGACCCTTTGCGTGTACGTGGAGTGGAGGAAGTCAAAAAGGGTGCCAGCGAGATTCTGACGGATGCGACAGTGCAGTTGGATGAATACTTTGCAGGAGTTCGCCAGGATTTTGACCTGGCACTTGACCCAGTCGGAACGCCTTTTCAGCGTCAGGTGTGGGATGTCTTGCGGTCGATTCCATATGGGCAGACAATGAGTTATGGCGAGCAGGCTGGTGCATTAGGGGATTCCAAGAAGGCGCGAGCTGCGGGATCGGCGAACGGTAAAAATCCACTCAGCATTGTGGTGCCGTGTCACCGAGTGATTGGGGCCAATGGTTCGCTCACTGGTTTTGCTGGTGGGATGGCAGCGAAAAAGTATTTACTTGATCTCGAACAACGTCATCGAGGTTCACGGTTGCCCATTCGACAAGGCGATGAAGACCCGCGGTTAATGGAAATGTTTTCCAAGGGGCTTACGGGACCGGGTGGAGACCCGCTCAATATTTTCGGAGTACTCGCAAATCACCCAGACATGCTGAAGCGTTGGCTGGTTTTCGCCACTCATGTTCTGTCAAAGAATACTTTGACTGCGCGTGATCGCGAATTGCTGATCTTGCGCACTGGGTGGAATTGTCGGTCGCGTTACGAGTGGGGACAGCATGTGGTCATTGCGCAACAATGCGGAATCACTGCCAAGGAAATTGTGGCAGTAAAGAAAGGGGCCACATCTGCCGTGTGGTCAAAAGTAGATAAGTTGCTGCTGACAAGTGCTGATGAACTACATAATGAATACTGTCTATCTGACTCAACTTGGGCGGGATTATCGGCACAATATTCTCATCAACAGATATTGGATCTCATTGCGACGGTCGGCAACTATCACATGGTGGCGATGTTTTTGAATAGCACAAAAGTCCCACTCGATGTCGGTGTCCCCGGTGATCCGGATTTTCTTTAGTTATTTGCGACGTGACGAGGCAATTTGTGCACGGCGACGGCGAGCTTCTTCTTGCTCGGCAGCTTTGCGAATCTTGCGTTGTTCTTTGAGCGCCAGGCGTTCTGCATCGTCAACTTTGAGCGGAGGCGGTGGAGCCATAACAGCTACTGGTGGTGGGAGTTTGAACTCGTCGTCATACTTAAGCAGCCGCGTGATCCTCGGCGAGGCTGTTGCTTCACCAGTCACGACTGAAGCCAGCATCACTTGAGTCACAGGCAAAGTGTGCTCCTCGATGATTGCTGGAAGGACTTCGCGCAAGTTTTCTTCGCTCGGGTCGTCAGAGTTATCTCCGAGGGCGGCGATGCAATCAACAAGGCACTGTTCAGTGAGCAAGAGCGCCATTCGCTCAAGATCACCGTTGATGCGACCTTTGGTGACGCTGACGCGGATCGCCTCGATGAGGGCTGACATTTCTAGGTCCTCGTCGACAACGCTGGCAACAAGCCGCACCGCTGCTTGACTTTCTTCGTTGAGACTCTCAAACAAGGTAGCGATCTGCTCATCGGGAAGTCGGCGAAAAGCTCGGTCAAGCATGGATAGGGCGGACAGGCGATTCTTGACTTCATTCATAAGTGACAAGGATAGCGGTGCAAAACGCGTCAGAATGGATGCATGAGTACAGAGAGCGGATTAAAAAGTCGGATTCAAGCAGATATCAACGAGGCGTTGAGGTCGGGTGACGAGTTATTGAAGTCAACCTTGAGGATGGCTTTGGCGGCGATCATGAATGCTGAAGTCGCTGGGGCACAAGCCACGGTCTTGACAGATGACCAGATAATTAACCTCTTACGTTCAGAGGTAAAAAAGAGAGCTGAGTCGGCGGAGATCTATGCCGCTGCGGGCCGCACCGAGTTGGCGACTAAAGAAACTCAAGAGATGGCGATTATCGAGACGTACCTTCCAGCAGCAATGGACGCGGCTGCTCTCACCAGCATCGTGGCGCAGGAAGTTGCCAACGCTGCCGCCAACGGTCAAGAAGGTCCGCGAGCAATGGGCGCGGTCATTAAGGCAGTGAAAGAGCGCGTCGGTGCTCAAGCAGATGGATCGGCAATTGCAGCGGCCGTGAAGAGCGCTCTCAATTAACCAAAGTTGAAGCGCCCACGGTAGGAATCGGACCTACGACCTTCTGCTCCGGAGGCAGACGCTCTATCCACTGAGCTACGTGGGCAACAGTGGTGAGCCTAGCGGGATAACAAGTAGCACTGAATGCCCAAACCACACACTTGCCGAGCACCTCCATCGGCAACAATAGAGAGGTCATGTCCTCCCAGACCAGTACCGATCCACTTCTCATTTTGTCGAGCGCCTTGCAGACCGCCTTCGAGGCTGTGGCTGGTCGCTCAGGGGTCGATCCCGTCATCCGTTCAAGTGACCGTGCCGATGCTCAGGCCAATGGGGCGCTCGGTCTCGCCAAGGAACTGGGGCAAAATCCGCGTCAAGTCGCCGAAGCAGTGCTGGCCGAGTGTGCCGGCCTCGCAGGCATCTGCTCCTCAGTAGAAGTCGCTGGACCCGGATTTCTCAATCTCGTCTTCAGCAATGATTTTCTATCTCGACTTCTCAACGAAGTAGCCAGCGATCCGCGTCTCGGTATCGGAACTGTCCCCAGCAAGCGTGTCGTCATTGACTACTCGGCACCCAACGTTGCCAAAGAAATGCACGTCGGCCATCTGCGCACCACGGTGATTGGTGACTCGCTCGTGCGCATGCTCTCTTTCGTCGGACACGAGGTCATTCGCGAAAATCACATTGGTGACTGGGGCACTCCATTCGGCATGTTGATTGAGCACTTACTTGATCTCGGTGAGACACAAGCCGCCGATCATTTGTCCCTCGGCGATCTTGATGGCTTTTATAAGCAGGCACGCACAAAGTTTGATGCCGATGAAACTTTCCAAGATCGGGCACGCTCTCGGGTTGTCTTATTGCAAAGTGGAGATGCAGAAACTCGTCGACTGTGGAACTTGCTCGTCAACCTCTCAACTCATCATTTCAACGCGGTCTACAAGTTGCTAGGTGTGTTGTTGACCGATGACGACTTAATGGGTGAAAGCGCCTACAACGATCTCTTGCCACAAGTTGTTACTCGTCTTGACAAACTCGGATTGCTGCAACAGTCCGCGGGAGCAGATGTCGTCTTCCCACCCGGCTACACAAATCGCGAAGGTGAACCTCTCCCACTGATTGTGCAAAAGGGTCAAGGCGGTTTCAACTATGCCACCAGTGACTTGGCATGTGTGATTGACCGCGTCGAACGTTTGCAGGCTGATCTTTTGCTGTATGTGGTCGGATCGCCTCAGGCGCAACACTTAGCAATGGTTTTTGATGTGGCGCGTATGGCCGGTTGGCTCGTTGAACCTAACGAGGCCGTGCATGTGGCCTTCGGAAATGTTTTGGGTTCTGACCGCAAAATCATGAAGAGTCGAAGTGGCGACCCACTCAAGTTCATTGATCTCATTGAAGAGGCTGTATCTCGCGCAGATGCCGCGATAGCGCTCAAGAATCCTGATTTATCAGAGACTGACCGCCACGAGATTGCGCGCATGGTCGGTATTGGAAGTGTCAAGTACGCGGATCTCTCCACAGATCGCGTTCGCGACTATGTCTTTGATTGGGAACGGATGTTGTCTTTTGATGGCAACACCGCTCCTTATCTGCAATACGCCCACGCGCGTATCTGTAGCATTTTCCGGCGCGCTGATATTTCGCGTGTCTCGGTACGCGATGTGGTGCCAACTCTTGTTGAACCACAAGAGCGTGAGTTGGCTCTCGCTTTGCTGGCCTTCAATGCTGCTGTCGTTGACACCATTGACAAATACAGTCCGCACCGTTTGTGTACTTATCTATATGACCTTGCGACAACCTTTACTGCCTTCTATGAACATTGCCCAGTACTCAAAGATGGTTATGAAAGCACTCGTCAAAGTCGCTTGGCGCTATGCGATCTGACAGCCCGAGTGCTTCATCAGGGTCTGGCCTTATTAGGAATTGAAACTCCGGAGCAGATGTGACAAGCCAACCCATTCCCCTTGATCTCTTGCCTGATTCAGCCACAATTTCCACTGATGGTTCGCTATCTCTTGGCGGTTGCTCGGTTAGCGATTTAGCCGAACAATACGGAACGCCATTATTCATCTACGACGAAGATCACATTCGTGAGCGCTGTCGCCAAGCGGTCGCAGCATTCGGCGTCGATCGCGTGATTTACGCCTCAAAAGCATTTCTGTGTTCGGCCTTGGCACGTTTGGTGAGCGAGGAAGGCCTCCTACTTGATGTGGCTTCGGGCGGAGAGTTATTCGTTGTGCTGAACAGTGGTGTGTCGGCAAGTCGTTGTGTGTTGCATGGCAACAACAAAAGCGTTGACGAGTTGGAAATGGCGATCACCGCTGGAGTGCGACACATCGTCGTGGACAGTTTTGATGAAATCGGACGCCTTGAAGTTTTGCGAGAGCGGGGTTTGCCCATTCCTCAACTGATGATTCGCGTGACACCTGGAGTTGAAGCCCACACCCACGAGTTCATCGCAACTGGTCAGGATGATTCTAAATTCGGTTTTAACTTGGCTAATGGGGATGCTGCAAAAGCGATCGCACGAATCCAAAAAAATGGATGCGGGAAACTCATCGGAGTGCACTGTCATATCGGCTCAAGTGTTTTCGCCGTCGATAGTTTCGCTAAGGCCGCTGCAGTCATGGCAACTTTCGCTGAGCCTTACGGATTAGAGGAATTGACTCTCGGCGGTGGACTCGGAGTCGCGTACACCGAAGGTGAAGTAGCGCCAACGATCACCGAGTGGGGATCAGTTTTACTTGACGCATGTCAAGCCCTCGGAGTGCAGGCCAAGGTTTCTGTTGAACCAGGTCGGGCGATCGTGGCTTCATCGGCGATCACTATGTATCGCGTCGGCACTGTGAAGGAGATCCCACGTGTCCGTACTTTTGTCAGCGTTGACGGCGGAATGAGCGATAATCCTCGTCCTGTGATGTACGGCAGTGGATACGAAGCCTTCAAAGTCGCCGATGTTGCGGCTGCGCGACCTATGAACGCGCGACTCGTCGGTAAACATTGTGAGAGCGGTGACATCTTGATCTTCGACGGGTATTTCCCTGCCGATCTTGAGGTGGGTGACCTCATTGCAACCCCCGTGACTGGGGCGTATGGGCATTCAATGGCCAGCAATTACAACAAGGTGCCACGACCTGCGGTTGTCTTCGTTTCCGCGGGGACATCTCGGCTGGTGGTTCGCCGAGAAACCTACGAAGATCTCGTTCGCTTTGATGTGGGATAGTCCCTCAGGCACGGAGCGTGGCTAAATCCTGATGGTTCTGCAGGCTCAAGCCCTTAGCCTTGAGCACTGTGACAACCGTTGAATCGCAGGGCAGAGTAGTACGCATTGGCGTGCTTGGATGTGGCAACGTCGGCGCGGCCTTCGTTCGTCTCGTTGAGCAACAGAGTTCGGTCATTGAGCAGCGCACCGGCGTGCGTCTAGAGATCGTCAGCGTGGCGGTACGAAATATGTCGCGTGATCGAGATGTACAACTGAGCGAGGGTTTGTTAACGAGAGACGCTCACAGCGTGGTTGCTGATCCGAATGTGGACCTTGTTGTTGAAATGATTGGTGGCATTGAACCAGCCAGAGAATTGATTTCGAGTGCTCTCGCCGCCGGCAAGCCAGTTGTCACGGCGAATAAAGAGTTGCTCGCTAATGTCGGAACCGAGTTGTATGCGGCAGCAGATGCTGCTGGTGTGGATCTTTTATTTGAAGCTGCTGTCGCTGGCGGCGTGCCCGTGATACGCGCGTTGCGCGAAAGTCTGCGAGGCGAACCCGTCTCGCGAGTGATGGGCATCATCAATGGTACGACCAACTTTATTTTGACCAAGATGACTGAAGAAGGCGCCGATTACGCTGCTGCTCTTTCCGAAGCACAGCATCTCGGTTTTGCCGAACGCGACCCAACAGCCGATGTCGAAGGTTTTGACGCTGGAGCGAAGGCAGCCATTTTGGCCTCCATTGCTTTTGGGGCCAAGGTCGTTGCGGGCGATGTGTATCACGAAGGTATTAGTCGTGTGACTGCCGCTGATATTGCTGTTGCCAAGCGTTTGGGATATGTCATCAAGTTGTTGGGCATCGCCGAGCGTGATCGTGCTAGCGGTGAAATAGCAGTGCGTGTGCATCCGGCCATGGTTCCCAATACACATCCTTTGGCAAGTGTGCGCGCCAGTTACAACGCTGTTTTCATTGAAGGTGATGCCGTTGGATCACTAATGTTCTACGGACGCGGTGCGGGTGGAAACCCAACAGCGAGCGCAGTTCTCGGTGATGTCATTGATGCTGCGGTGAACTTAGTTAAGGGGACCCATGGCACGATTGGCACATTTGCCAAGGCTGTCATCCGCCCGATTGATGAAACCACTGCGGAATATCTGTTGTCTCTTGAAGTGGCCGACAAGCCTGGAGTTTTGCATGCTGTCACCGGCGCTTTCGCTGCCCACGGAGTGAGTATTCGCGCCGCCGAGCAAGAAGGCATTGGGGCTGACGCGCGCCTAGTTTTCATCACTCACGAAGCCAAAGAATCTGATGTGCAAGCAACCGTGCGTCAATTACGCGATATGGAAGTTGTCAAGCAAGTCGGTGGTTTGCTGCGCGTGATCGGTTCCTGAGGAAATCGGTGACACAGATGCGTTATGTATCAACTCGCGGATCGGCGCCTGAACTCGGATTCGCAGAAGTACTTCTTGCCGGCTTAGCCACCGATGGTGGTTTGTACATGCCGACTTCGTGGCCAACTTTGCCTGCCTCGTCAGGGAAAGGCTATGCAGCATTGGCCTCTGCCGTGATGCGGCCATATCTCAATGATGAGATTGACGATGCGGCTTTTTCGCAGATGTGTCGCGATGCGTACAGCACTTTTCGACATCCAGAGACTGTGCCCCTCGTGGAAATCGGCCCTAATGAATGGCTGATGGAGTTATTCCACGGCCCAACCCTGGCTTTCAAAGATGTGGCTTTGCAGTTGGTGGGTCGTTTATTCGATCATGTTCTAACGCAGCGCAATGAACGAGTGATGATCGTGGGTGCCACAAGTGGTGACACTGGTTCGGCAGCGATTGATGGCGTGAAGAGTTGCAAAAACGTCGACATCGTTATTCTGTATCCCGCTGGACGCGTCAGTGATGTGCAGCGTCGACAGATGACAACTGTTGTGGCTCCCAATGTGCACACCTTGGCCATTGATGGGACATTTGATGATTGCCAAGATCTAGTCAAGGCAATGTTTAATGATTTGACATTCCGTGAAGAATTGAATTTGTCTGCGGTGAACAGCATCAACTGGGCGCGCATCATGGCGCAGATTGTTTATTACGTGGCCGCCATTGAAGCATTGGGCAATCAACCGGTTTCATTTAGCGTGCCGACTGGAAACTTCGGAAACGCGTTAGCTGGTTTTATTGCCCGCGAGATGGGTGCGCCAGTAGAGAAGTTAGTTATCGGTTCAAATACCAATGACATTCTGACGCGTTTTTTCGATACGCAAAATATGCAGACCAACGGAGTCGTGGCCACATTGAGTCCGTCGATGGATATTCAGGTGTCATCAAATTTCGAACGCCTGCTTTTTGAAATGAATGATCGCGATGGCTTGGCGACGGCGCGTCAGATGTCCGCTTTTCGTTCCTCGGGTGAACTGCGCGTTGAGGCAGAGCAGTACGCCACATGGGCAACCCCAGTGTTCCGCGCGGCGCGTTGTGACGACGCTCAAACTTTGGCGACAATGGCCGATGTTTACCGCCAATCAGGTCTCTTGATTGATCCCCATACCGCCGTCGGTTTATCGGCCGCTCGTCAACAGGGGCCATCGGACGTGCCCATCGTGACTTTGGCGACGGCTCACCCGGCCAAGTTCCCCGACGCTGTGGAACGGGCCACTGGAGTTCACCCAGAACTCCCAGAACACCTCGCTGACCTGCTTGAACGCCCAGAACAGAGCACCTCGATGGGCAATGATCTGGCAGCAGTCCAGAGCTTTGTGCGGTCCGTGGCCCAGGGTTAAGCGCCCAAGAAATTCGGGTATGCGTTGCCAAGACCCGCTGGGGTGGCTATGGTCATGGATGTCTGGAATCCCAGACCGCACGTGTTGCCACTTCGGTAGGACCGTGTGCATTCCCCTCACTGGCGCTGGTTTCGCTGGTGTTCGTGCCCCACTCGCACGTCGCCGTTCATACCTTCGCCTGAAAGCAGGTTCTCATGGCCGCAGACGCATTAGAAAAGTCAATGCTCGAATCAAAAGACAAGGATCAGTTGGTTGCGATCGCGACCGCTCTCGGCATCAAAGCCGCTCCTCGGGCGAAAAAAGAAGACATCATCAGCAAAATTCTCGACACTGTCGGAGGACCTGCACCAAAGTCGGTCGCAACTCCTGCAGCCTCAAGCAGTCAGGGCAGTGATTCCGCTGACGAGCCAATCAAGCGTGGTCGTGGACGTCCAGCCAAAGCTAAGGGTGATGATGAATCGAGCACTCCTTCCGTGGTCGCCGCCGCACCGGTTTCGACTCAGCGTGCTGCCGTACCCGAAATCATTTTGGGTGCCGATGGTGAGCCATTGGCTGAATGGGAAGCCGAACTTGTGCGCAAAGGTGAGTCCACTGTTGCTGAACTGACTGGTGGCGAATCGGCGCCCGCATCCACAGATCGCGGACCTCGTGACCAACGCGATCAACGTCGACCACGTGACAACAACGGACCTCGTGACAACAACGGACCGCGCCATCAGCAAGGTCAGGGCAATCGCGGTAACGGTCCATCGAATGGTCCACGTGACAGTGCTTTTGAGGGCGAGGGTCGTAACCGCCGTCGCCGCCGTCGCAGCAAGGGTGGACGTGATGATGGTCCCCAGGGCGAAGATCGTGACACTTCGTATGAGCGTCCTTACAGTTCTGACCGTGGCGCTTCATCGGATACTTCGACGACTGAATACGTGCCACAAGAGACAGTGTCTATTGAGGGTTATCTAGATTTACGCGATGAGGGCTACGGCTTCTTGCGCGTGAAGGGCTTCTTGCCAAGTCGCGACGATGCTTACATTTCAGTCAAGCAGACTCGACAATACGGTCTGCGTAAAGGCGATCATGTCACGGGTATGGCTCGCACCGCTGGACGCAATGAGAAAAATCCTGCGTTGCTTGAGGTTCTCACTGTCAATGGTGGAGATCCAGAAAAAGCTAAGAACCGTCCCCGCTTTGAAGATCTGACGGCGTTGTTCCCTGATGAAAAGTTGAAGCTTGAAAGCCCACTTGATCCAGGCAACATGACCGCTCGCATCATTGACCTCATCTCTCCGATCGGTAAAGGACAGCGTGGCATTATCGTGTCGCCGCCAAAGGCCGGTAAGACCACGGTCATGAAAGAGATCGCAACATCGATTGAGCGCAATAACCCAGAAGTTGTGCTGATGGTCTTGCTGATTGATGAGCGCCCAGAAGAAGTCACGGACATGCGCCGCACGGTGAAGGGTGAAGTTATTTCCAGCACCTTTGACCGACCATCCGAAGAGCACACGCATGTGGCTGAGTTGACAATTGAAAAGGCCAAACGTCTCGTCGAAATTGGCAAAGACGTTGTCATTATTTTGGACGGTATTACTCGTCTCAGTCGTGCCTATAACTTGGCTGCTCCTGCCAGCGGAAAGATTTTGTCCGGTGGTATTGATGCTGGTGCTCTGTACCCGCCGAAGAAGTTCTTTGGTGCGGCCCGAAATATTGAAGAGGGCGGTTCGTTGACAATCTTGGCCACGGCGTTGGTGGAAACCAATAGCCGCATGGACGAGGCGATTTTCGAAGAGTTCAAGGGAACAGGCAACATGGAGTTGCGTCTTGACCGCCGCCTGGCAGAAAAGCGTGTCTACCCAGCGATTGACGTTGACGCCTCAGGTACTCGCCACGAAGAATTGTTATTTGATCGCAAACAATTGCAGATGGTCTGGAAATTGCGCCGGGTTCTGTCCGGTTTGGCCTCAGATGGCAACGCCGCTCCAGGCTTGGAATTGTTGGTTGACCGTCTCAAGCAGTTCAAGACCAACGACGAATTCCTTGCCGAAATCGGTAAAACACCGATGATGTAGGGGATAGGTCAGACAGGTTTTTTGCTCTCCTGCACCGTTGGGGTGGGGGAATCGGAGACCACCGCTAGGCTCACGGGGTCCCGTTAGGGCTCTCCATCACAGAGGACGAAAAGATATGAAGGCCGAAATCCACCCAAATTATTCGCTGACAACCGTGCGTTGCTCGTGCAACAACGTGTTTGAAACCCGTTCAACGCGTGGTGGCGATCTCAACATCGAACTCTGCAACGAGTGCCATCCTTATTTCACTGGCAAGCAAAAGCTTGTTGACACGGGTGGACGAGTCGAGCGCTTCAACAAGCGTTATGGCGAGCGCAAAACTAAGTCCTGATAACTACTTGTCATCTCGCGTTTGGACGCGTACTCATGTACTGGGCGGTGATTCATGTCTGATACGGCGATGAATCCCGAACTCAAGGCTCGACTCTACGGCATCAAACTTGTTGCTTTGGTGCGTGAACATTTCGGGGCGATTGAACCGAGCGATCAAATTGGTCTGACGGTTGGCGCAGCGATGACGGCCAACAATGCCTCCTGGGTTTTGATTGAAGATAAACCTGAGCGCGGTTTGGGTGTGGCTTTGGCGTGGGCCTCGCGACATGCCGTCACCGATCTGCATATTTTGGCTTCAAGTGATACGGCAACTTTGGCGCGCCGCGCTACCGCATTTGATCTGTCAATAAAGATCTGGGCAATTGATGGCATCAATATCACGCCCGCAAGCGCGCAAGATGTTGAAGAACATGCCGAAGTCACTCTCGGACATGAACTTTTCATTGAGACGATCACGCTTGGCGGTGCTGATGTGGTGATTGAACATGGAGTCATCACTGGTGAGGTGCGCGGACTAGAAATTTGTCGTGTGGTGACGGACGCTTACACCGGGGAGCATCGTTTGGAAGTCGGCGTGGGTGCCCACGATCGAGAGGCGTTCACCATGATGCATGGCAATACGCCGACAGCACAGTCCTTGAAGCGCATTGTTGATGCTGTTCGACGTCATCGAACACCGGGCGCTGACCCGCATCCGCTCAATCGGCTGGGTGCAGAACGGGCGTTACGAGCTTTGGCCATTGATGAGCCTTCCATTGTTGGTGCGTCCTCGCTACGCGCCGTGGCTTCTCCATCGCCGCGCCCGAATCTGAAAGATCCAATTCCATGCGTGGCTATTGGGGAGAATGCACTTGGGTCTCCCGTTGTTATTGTCTTTTCTACGGGGATTGATCTTGATGTCATTCCCTTCGCCGCCGAGGCTCGTCTTTTTCACGCTCAACCCGACACTGACTTGATCATTGTTGTGCCTCAGCGAGATGTCTCGCCTGTCACTCGGCGTTTGGCAGAGATGTTGATTCATCCGGCGCTGATCATCGGCGTCTAATACCTCTGTCATGCGCCTAGCCTGAGAGTTCTATGCAAGACCGTTGGGAATCTTTATTGGCTGAGCACGTGACCCTTGAGTCGCTGTTGTCAGATCCCGATGTCTTAAGCAACCAGAGTCGGTTGCGTGATATCTCGCGCCGTTACAAAGAACTCACACCAGTTGTTGAATGCATTCGCAACATTGAAGTCCGTCGCAGCGATGGCGAAGCCGCGCGCGAACTTTTAGCGATGACTGATGTGCCTGCAGAGAAAGAGCAACTGAAGAATGAAAAAGATTCTTCAGAGGCTGATGTAGCCCGTTTGGAAGAAGTCCTGAGGGATTTGCTGTTGCCTAAGGATCCCAATGATGGAAAGCCAGTCATTCTTGAAGTTCGTGGGGCAGAAGGTGGCGAAGAAGCCAACCTATTTGCCCGCGATCTATATGAGATGTATGTGGCCTATGCCAGCCGTCGACGTTGGAAAGTTGAAACACTGTCAATTGACCCGAGTGATCTCGGTGGAATGAACCAAGTTGTTTTTGTTATTCGTGGTGACGATGCTTGGTCACGAATGAAGTTTGAAGGCGGACCGCATCGTGTGCAGCGTGTTCCTGTGACTGAAAGTCAAGGTCGCATTCATACGTCTTCGGCCACGGTGATGGTTTTGGCTGAAGCGGAAGAAGTTGATATTCATATCGACGAGAAGGATTTGCAGATTGATGTGTATCGCGCCAGCGGCCCTGGTGGTCAAGGCGTGAATACCACGGACTCGGCAGTGCGAATCACACACATTCCGACTGGTGTCGTCGTGACAATGCAAGATGAGCGCAGCCAGTTGCAGAACAGGGCCCGAGCGATGACGGTCTTGCGCTCGCGTTTGTTGAAAGCAGCCCAAGATGAACACGAAGCCAAGATGTCTGCCGAACGCCGTTCGCAGGTCGGTGGTGGTGGACGTGGGGAAAAGATTCGTACATATAACTACAAAGAGAATCGTTTGACCGATCACAGGATTGGTTACACGGTGTATTCGTTGAGCGATGTATTGGCTGGCGATCTAGACGGAGTCATCGACGCTCTAGCCACTGATGAGCGGGCTCGTCAATTAGCCGGCGACGAGGATTGATCGGGTGTGTCGATGGAGCGCGATCTGTCGAGTGTTGTCACTTGGCGCACTTTATTAGCTGAAACGATTGATGTTTTAGCCGAACGCCCGCAAGCACGTTGGCTTTGTGAAGCAGCCTGTGGTTTGCAGGGTGACGAATTCTTGGCCGAGTTAGACGAGCCTGCGACGCAACGAATGGTCTCCCAACTTGACGCCATGGTGGCGCGCTATCGCAGTGGCGAACCGTTGGCTTATGTTCTGGGAAGTTGGTCTTTTCGTACACTTGATTTGATGATTGACAAGCGAGTTCTCATCCCTCGCCCAGAAACTGAACTGGTGGCGGGGCGAGCAATTGAGTTGGCGCGCTCATTCACCGAGAGTCGTTGTGTCGTCGATCTTGGAACTGGCTCAGGTGCGATTGGTTTGTCGATGGCAGCCGAACTGTCCATTGTCGGCACTCAAGTTTGGCTCACCGACAATTCTCCGGATGCTTTGAATGTGGCTCAAGCCAACGCTGCTGGTCTTGGTCGGGCCGGCGCAAACGTGCGCTTTGCTTTGGGAACATGGTTTGAGGCGCTATCGCGTGAGACATCCGAAGATTTACATGGTCAAGTGCAAGTGATTGTCAGCAATCCGCCGTATATCGCTGATGATGATCACGAAGTGCATGAGTCGGTGCGTGAGTGGGAACCGCATGCAGCATTGTTCGCTGGCAACGATGGCCTTGATGATGTCCGCGTGATTATCAATGGGGCCGGTGAATGGTTATGCCCAAGTGGTTGGCTCGTCCTTGAGATCGGATATCAGCAAGGCGAAGCGGTCAGTGCATTGATGAGGCAAGCGGGCTTCGTAGATGTCTGTGTCAGTGATGATCTCACTGGACGCCAGCGTTTCGTCGAAGGCCGCAACCCGTAACTCTTGGGCGTCAAAGACGCCGTTTCTGAGCTGTTTTCGCGCCCAAGGGTTAGAGGGTTCGGCGCAGGAAATCAAGTTGATGCAGCAATAAGTTCTCTGCCACCACTGGTTGAGGGGTCATGTGAGTGACTCCACTTAATGGCAAAACTTCGTGCGGTTTGCCGGCCGCCAACAATGCCGAGGACAATTGCAAAGTGTGGGCCGCAACGACATTGTCATCAGCCAGTCCATGAACTAACAAAAGAGGCCGCTGTAATTTATGAGCCTCGTTGATCAACGAGGTTGCTTCATATGGACCGTCGTCAACGCTCGGATTGCCCAAGAAACGTTCGGTGTAGTGAGTGTCGTACAGCCGCCAATCGGTGACAGGAGCACCAGCAATTGCTGAATGGAAAATATCGGGACGCCGTAAAACTGCGAGTGCCGCTAGATAGCCGCCGAAACTCCAACCGCGAATACCGACGCGAGTGAGATCTAGTTCTGGGTGGAGTTCTGCGACAGCGCGTAACGCATCGACTTGGTCTTCAAGAACAACAGTTGCCAGATCGTGATAGACGGCACGCTCCCATTCGGTCCCTAACCCAGGCGTACCGCGACCATCAACAACGAGGACTGCAAATCCTTGATCTGCAAACCACTGCGAAGTGCAATGAGCGGCGTACGAATCAACGACGCGCTCGTGGCCTGGTCCACCGTATGGGTCCATCAAGACGGGAAGTTTTGTTCCGGGCTTCACATCACGCGGAAGAATTAAGGCACATGGGATGCGACGCACGCCGGCGCGAATGAAAGTGACGTGTGGTTGCACCAAAGGTTCTTCGGCGTAACTAGTGATGATGTGCCCGCCGTGTGCACTATGAACTTTGATGGTTGCGCGACTCTGTGTCGTCGACGAACTGCGGATCACCTGAGTTGAAGATCCGCGTGACATCGAATGTGTCCCGCCATCAGGTGTCAGACACTGCAGGCCAGCAGTGTTCCAACGCCACGCGGAAACTGATTCTGGATGTTCTATCTCATTGGCCATAAAGATGATGTCAGCATCAACGGCTGAGACGACACTGCGAACATTTAATGAGGCGGGGGTGAGCGCTACGCCATCAAGGAGCAGTCGCTTGCTCCCTTCACGATCGAGAACCATCACCAACTGTTCATCATCCAACATGGTGGGTGCGCCAGAAACGAGATCAACCCATTGCTCGTGATGTTCACGGCAGATTTCGTTGATGGCTCCGCTTGAGGCATTGACTTCGTAGACCACAAGATCTTTTTGGTCGCGACTTTGAACGGTGATCAGCAAACGCGCTGGACTCGTCCAGGTGACATCGGCCAGATATGGAAACACTGTGTTGTCCCATGTGATGTCCGTGCGGGTGACGCCATCAAGCGAGAACACAGCCAAGGTCACGAGAGCGTTATCAGTCCCTGCGGCGGGATACCGCATCACCTGCGGAGTGCGTTCTGGATGGGCGGGGTCGGCGATGTGCCAAGTTTGAACGGGCGAGTTATCGACACGACAGACCGCAAGATGTTGTGAATCGGGGGACCACCAGAATCCTCGATAGCGGCCCATCTCTTCAGCAGCGATGAAGTCAGCCGAACCCCAGGTCACCGTTTCTGACTCGCCCATATCGGCCGGATCAATTGACAACTGCGTTTGCCCTTGTGTAGCGATGACATGAAGACTTGCCGCGGAAACGAAACCGATCATTGAGCCATCGGGCGAGAGGCGAGGATCAAAAACTAAAGATGTGGTGGTGATTTCGCGTGTCAGCGGGCCACTCGTTTCACCAATGAAAAGTCGGCCACCTAAGGAACAAGTGAATCGTTGGGCATTTGCATCTGTTGAGTATGAAGTGATGCCACCGGCACCTTCACGCAATCTTTCACGTCGGGCTTTTTCGGCAGGTGGCAAGTCTTGATCATCAGAGCCAGCGATCATGATCAAGGGATCTGCAATGAGCGTTTCTTTTTTGCTTTCAACATCAAGGTGCCAGAGGCAATTGACTGGATCGCTGCCCGACCGACTGCGGAGGAAAAGAACGCTCTGGCCGTCGGGTGAAATGGTGATGTTTCGCGGTTCGCCAAGCGATAATCGTTGGGTGCGCGAATACTGACGGGGATATGTGTCGGTGCTTACTGTCGTGTTCATGGCGTGACGAGAATTTTCGCGTGTTCCTCGGGGTTCCCAAGATCTTTAAATGCTTGTGGGACATCATCAATACTGACGCGACCAGTAATCAAAGGTGAGAGATCAACCTTGCCTTCGGCGATGGCGCTCAGTGCACTGCCGAATTCAGCGGGGGAGTAGCCGAGGACAAACTGCAGTGAGAGTTCTTTACCGATACCCAGCATGGGGTGAATGCGGTCTTCTTGCATGCAGGCACCAACAATCAAAATGCGCGCATCCTTGGGAGCCATACGCATTGTTTGTTCGATCATTCCGGGAACACCCACTGCCTCAAAAACTACTAATGGCTTTTGCCCATCAATTTTGCGCCACGCCTCAATACCTGGAACCTCACGCGGATCAACAACAATGTCGGCGCCCAAGTGCTCCGCCAAAGCTCGACGACGTGGTGAGAAATCAGCACCAATGATCGGACCAATGCCGCGCATCTTGAGTTCGGCAATGCAGGCCAAGCCGACTGGTCCAAGCCCGATGATCAAAGCAGCATCGCCTTGAGCAATGCGACTCTTCTCCACTGCATGTACGCCAACGGCTAAGGGCTCGGTGAGCGCCGCAAGTTCGGGTGATAACCCATTGGGAACTTTGATGCTCATCATTTCGTTGACAACGAGTCGCTGTGAATATCCACCCGGATATTTATTGCTGAAGCCCACACCATGCACACCTTGTTCATCAAAGGTGACAGGAAAACTCACGATGATGTCGCCCTGTTTGAGATTGGAGACACCAGGACCGAGATCAAGAACTTCGCAACAGAATTCGTGACCCATGACGGTGTCAATGTGTGGCTCAAACATGATCGGGCTGAGGGCGCTCGGCGGTTGATCTGCTGACATCTCAGCCGATAGTCGCCGACTTTCTTCGCCGTGCACGAGCATGTGCAAATCGCTTCCACAAATACCGCAGGCCAAAACTTTGGTGAGGACTTGACCGGTCCCCGCAACGGGTTCGGCGATGTCATCAACTCGCAGGGACCAATCTCGCATTACGGCAGCACGCATACTGCGACTTTAGGTCATCTAGGACACTTGTCCGTCAACGCTCCGCGGGCAATGGGTTCTAGTGGCTGAAATATTTGATGGCCTCGGTCATGACATCAAATGCTTCTTGGGCATTGACGGTCATCAGCACATCACAATTGCCATCCTTGACCTCGCGCAGGTCTCGTTCGTCAATCACCGTCATACCTCGAGTGTGAGTGCCCATCAACTCAATCACGACATGTGCGTTCTTGCGAGTGAATAGATGCGGGTGAGTCAGAACTAAAATTGCCAGCGGATCGTGAACTGCTCCACCATCCATACCGTGATGTCGACTCATATACATATTGGTGAAGAATTGCATCAAGTCACCGAGCACACTGGCGAGTTGGCCGGGCATTGCTTTGACGGCATCGATACGAGGTTGTGTGGCACGGAACTGATGAGTCACATGAAGGCCAGCCATGATCAACGGACCGCCATATTTGTACACGATGTCGGCGGCTTCGGGATCAACCCAGATATTGAACTCTGCTGATGTGGTGCGGTTGCCGAATGTTCCGCCACCCATCAACGAGATACCAGCGATGCGATGACCTACGTCGGGGGCTAGGCGCAGCGCCATGGCGATATTTGTCAACGGACCAGTCGGCACAAGCCAGATACCTTCGGTGGCACGACAAGTGTCAATGATGTACTCAACTGCATTTTCACTATCAATCGTGCTTGTCGGAGCGGGCAAATCCGCACCATCTAAACCGCTTTCGCCGTGAACATACGTGGCATATTGTGGTTCAGCAACAAGAGGGCACATCGCGCCTCTATGTACGGGCACATCGAGACCCAATAAATCTTTCATCACCAATGCGTTATACGTCGTGGATTCAATAGGTGCGTTACCTGAAACCGTGGTGATACCAAGGAGATTCGTATGACGCGCAGCGACCACGATTGCTAGCGCGTCGTCATGACCAGGATCGCAATCTAAAATGATTGATGGAACAGTTTCAGGCATGTGTTGATCCTACGACACAAGCAATGTTCCGCTGTCGTCAAGTTTGGCTGCTCGACCAACCCATTCTCCAGTACACATCGCTGTCGTCACATCACTGTCGTCACTAATTCCCCAGGCGCGTTCTCCTCCTGGTAACAAGCAGGCAGCAATAGTGCGCTCTGGATTACCTTCGCGGCCATGCATCACCGTGTAGGCCTCAATAGTGACGGGTCCTTGTGATCTTCCAACATCGACCACTGTGCGGCGTGGCAACGAGTCAACTTGATCTTGCGGATAGGCGTGTTTGAAACCGCTGGTGGGTGGGTTCGTGGAGTACACACCGAAAGCATGTTTCGTGGTGTATCCACCGTTGGCCCAAATCAAACCCTTTTCACCGGGGCGAGAGCGAAGTTCTCCGACCACAGTTGCGATGGCGTGCATCACATAGTTATTCCATGGTCCGCCAGCGAATGACAAACCACCAGTGCGCGTCAGTTGTTGATCTGTGGACAGGCCGAGTGAAGCGGCACCGAGTTGAACTGCCGAGGGGAAACACGAATACAAATCGATGATGTCGATGTCTTTGATTGATGCCTCAGCTAAATCAAGAACCATTTTGCCACCAAGTTTGATCGCAGGAGTATCGGCAAAGGTGTCGCGCTCAGACACATATTTATGTTCGTGACAATCTGTTCCAGCAATGGGGAAGACCCACTTGTCGCGAGAGATTCCCAAACGTTGTGCAGTGGCGACTGAACACATAATGATCGCTGCTGATTGATCAACATCGTTATTTGAGTTCATCACTTTGGTGTAAGGCGCGCCGATCATGCGGTTGTGTGGACCAGTTGTAATCACTTCTTGGGGAGTGAGAGATTTGCGAATCCATGCATATGGGTTTTGTTCGGCAACCTTGCTGAAGTTTGACCATAACTTTCCGAGGTGTTGGTTGTGCTCGTCAAAGGTGCGTCCCGACTGAGCGCGTATTGCAGACTCAAAAATCGGATATATCTGAATAGGAGCCACGATTCGCCGCGATAACTCGTACTCGTGATTCATCACCAACTCTTCACCCATGATTCGATCTGGCTTGACGTCCTCATCAACGATCGGCCACGGCAATTCAATGTCGGCGGCGCGGGCACGCTTGCGGGTGCGAGAAGTCTCACCGCCACACAGGATGACAATGTCGCAGGTGCCCGACTGAATATCCAGGGCTGTGGCGTTGACCATTGACTGGGTGCTGTTTCCACCCATGGATGAGGCCACAGTTTCGGCGGTGGTGATGCCGAGTTCTGCAGCGATAAAGCGTGCTGGGTCGCGATAACGCCAGGACAAGAAACTGATGACGCGCAGCGAGTCCACATTGGGGACTGCCGATAACCCAGCGTCCTTGCTGGCCTCACGGATGGCGTTGGCGATGAACGCGACGGGGGTGAGGGCCTCAAGAGGATTGTCGATTCGTTGTAATTGCTGACCTACGCCAACGATCACTGGGGTACGGGGGTCCAAACTCATCATTGCAACCTATCTAAACCTAAGATGAGTCCTATGTCTGGAAAGTCCTTGCGCATCGCCATTGGGTCGGATCATGCTGGCTACGACCTCAAGCAACACTTAGTTGCATTCCTCGTGGCCGCCGGGCACACCGTCGACGATCAGGGCACGCACTCAACGGAGAGTTGCGATTACCCACCGATCTGTGCCGGTGTCGGTCGCACGGTCCGCGATGGGCACGCAGATTTTGGCATCGTCATGGGCGGAAGCGGTCAAGGCGAGCAGTTGGCTGCCAACAAAGTTCGTGGAGTTCGTGCCGCATTATGTAATGACTTGTACACGGCTCGCATGGCCCGTCAACACAACGATGCCAATGTGCTGTCAATCGGTGCTCGTGTGGTGGGCATCGGCTTGGCTGAGGAAATTGTCACATCGTTCATAAACACCGCCTTTGAAGGCGGTCGTCACGCTCGCCGAGTGGCAATGTTGAGTGAACTTGAAAACGATTTCTAAAACTCTTTTCCATATCCATCACTGAACAACGAGAGAACTGATGCCTTTCCCATCTGACACCGATCCTGACCTTGAGGTTGAAGGCCTCATCAACGACGAGTTTGATCGTCAGATCACGGGCTTGCAACTCATTGCGAGTGAGAACTTCACTTCGCCGGCCGTGATGCGCGCCGTGGGCAGTGTGTTGACGAATAAGTACAGCGAGGGCTATCCGGGCAAACGTTATTACGGTGGAAACCAGATCGTGGACTCCATTGAGGCACTGGCTATTGAGCGCGTGAAAGCTTTATTTGGTGCAGAACATGCCAATGTGCAGCCGCACTCGGGGGCTAATGCCAACATGTGTGTGTATCAAGCGTTGTTGAATCCTGGTGACACAGTTCTTGGACTCAGCCTTGATCATGGTGGTCACTTGACGCATGGTTCACCTGTGAATGCCAGCGGCAAGTTATATAACTTCGTGCCGTACAAGGTGACACCTGGTGATGAGCGCATCGACATGGATCAGGTGCGCGAGTTGGCGTTACAAGAACGCCCGAAGATGATCGTCGCCGGAACAACGAGTTATCCGCGACGCATTGATCCCGCTCCCTTTAAAGCCATCGCCGATGAAGTGGGGGCGTACTTCATGTACGACGCCGCTCACCTCGCTGGTCTGATTGCTGGTGGCGCATACCCCAATCCAGTGCCGTACGCCGACGTGGTGACGTTTACGACGCACAAAACTTTGCGCGGTCCACGCGGAGGATGCATTTTGTCAACGGCTCAACACGCAGCAGCCATTGACAAAGCAGTTTTCCCTGGATGGCAAGGTGGACCACTTGAACATGCCATTGCTGGTAAGGCCATAGCATTTCGTGAGGCAGCAAGTCCTTCGTTCAAGGCCTACGCCGCTCAGGTTGTGGCCAATGCTTCGGCACTCGCTGAAGCTCTTGCGCAGAATGGTTTTCGTTTGGTGTCTGGTGGAACCGACAGTCATCTGATGGTTGTCGACCTGCGTCCATTTGATGCCGAGGTCACCGGCAAAGAAGCCCAGCGCGTTCTCGACTTAGCGGGCATCACTCTGAACAAGAACACGATTCCTGATGATCCACGAAGTCCCTTCGTGACCTCAGGTGTACGTATCGGAACTCCTTCTGTGACTACTCAGGGTATGAAAGAGCCTCAGATGACTGAGATCGCAGCCTTGATCGCCCGTGCCTTGCGGGGTCGCGAGAATGACAATGAACTCGCTGCCGTGAAGGCTGATGTGGCGAGACTCTGCGCAGCTTTTCCGGCCTATCCAAGTCGCTGAACGCCCAGCTCGTTCGTTGACGGGTACCTGATTCGTAATAGTCTCAGAAGGTGCCCGATACCGCCGGCTATTTATTCATTGGGGCCGTAGCAGCCATCGTCACATTTATTGCGACGCCACTCACGGTTCGCTTAGCTCTTCGTCGGGGCTGGGTCGTGGCGCCAGATGAGCGGCGCGTGCATCAAGTTCCGACACCTCATGTTGGTGGCATAGCAATGTTCTTGGGCTTTGTTGTGGCGCTCGCTTTGGCATGGAGGATGGGGCGCTTCTCTCCAATCTTTAATAACAACTCAGAACCAATGGGTGTCTTGTTGGCAGCCTTGGTGATATTTGCTACTGGTCTTGTTGACGATGTGCGCGAAATTTCAAGTCCCGCGAAAGTAACAGGAACGGTTATAGCGGGATTGTTTCTGGTGTGGTTCGGAGCCACGATGTTTTATTTCCGTGTTCCGTTCGTTGATGTTTTTGTTTTGTCTGACGACTGGGTACCACTGATCACCATCTTGTGGCTGATCGGTATGAGTCAGGCAATTAACTTGATCGATGGCCTCGATGGTTTGGCTGCGGGCATTGTGGCAATCGCCGCCGCTTCATTCTTTTTGTACAGTCGTCGGCTTGACACTCTTGGAGTTTTGGCGCAACCAAACATCGGACCCCTCATCGCGATCATTGCTTTGGGTGTCTGTCTCGGTTTCCTTCCACACAATTTCAATAACGCCAAAATTTTCATGGGCGATAGTGGGGCATTGTTCCTTGGCTTGTTGATGGCCGTATCGACCAGTGTCGTTGGGGGACGAGCCGATCCAAATAGCCAGGCATACCTTCCCGGACAGACGTATTTCTTCTTGGCCCCGCTGTTTATCCCGCTGTTCATTTTGGGTGTGCCGATTTTGGACATGATCTTCGCAATAGTCCGGCGGACCGTCGGCCGCCAAGGTTTGGCCACTGCCGATAAGGGTCACCTACATCACCGTCTCGTGGACCTCGGGCATGGGCAGCGGCGCAGTGTGTTGATCTTGTGGCTCTGGACAGCCCTTTTGAGCGGTTTTGTTTTGTATCCCATTTTCACTGATGCCCGAACGGCCTTGATTCCGATCGGGACACTGGCGATTGCTCTCAGTTTGTACACCGTGTTGCATCCAGAAGTTCGCAGAATCCGCAAGGACTCCCGGTCCGGCAATTCAGATCAAGATGCCACCGAAGAATTGCCGAGACCCCGTTAAAACAGGTAGATTAGAGCGTGTTTTAGGGTCGCATTGACCCGCGAACGACACTTTCTCTCATGTCTGACTCCTCGCTACCCGATTCCCCGTCACCCGCCGCCAAGTCGCGTCCGGCGCAGATGTCGCAACGCGTCTCTGGCACCATTTTGCGCCTGAATCGTTCAGGTAGCGTCGATCAAGGGTTGGGTCAGGGTATGGAAATCGCCATGGCCATGGGTCTTTTCCTGGGCTTGGGCTGGTTGGTTGACTCGTGGTTGGGAACACGCCCGATTTTCACGATCGTTTTGACCCTTTTGGCCACCGTGGGCACGTTCGCCAAAATATGGTTTTCCTACCAAGAGCGCATGCGAATCCTTGAGGCCGAGCGTCGCCAGGGAACTGCCGCGCAGCAGTCTGAAGAGGAGGCCCCCCGATGAGCAACGAGTCTGTTTCCCCGATGATGACGCGTCTTGAAGGCGATGCTCCAGAAATTCAGGTGTCTTTAGACATTTTGAAGCGCGGAATCTTGGTGACCCCGATCATCGTGGCCGTGTGTTCGGTTTTTGCTGGTATGGATGGGGCGATTAGTGCGGTTTATGCCATAGCCATTGTGCTCATCAATTTCCTGTGTGCAGCCGGACTGATGGCAGTGACCGCACGGATTTCGTTGGGTCTGATGATGGGGGCAGCTCTTTTTGGCTACTTGTTACGGCTTGGGCTGATCTTTTTGGCTGTTTTTCTTGTCCGCGACACCTCCTGGATTTCATTAGGAGCCCTCGGAGGCACTATTATTATTACGCACCTCGGGCTTCTTGTATGGGAGTTGAAATACATTTCAATCTCCCTTGCTTATCCCGGGCTCAAACCCTCCGCCCGTAAGTCTCCGACGAACCAAAGGTAAATAAAATGTTCGCCCTAGAATTTCCTCCGATCAACGAACTCATCCGTTGGCGCGACCTGTTCACAAGTTTCAACAAAATTTCGATCATCGCCTGCTTGGCAGCGTTCGTCAGTATGTTGCTCTTCTTTCTGGCTTCGCGTAAGGATCCCTTAGTTGCCCCGACTGGTTCACGAAACTTGGCTGAAAGGTCCGTTGAGTTCATTGAGCGCGACATCGTGATGCAGACCATGGGTAAGGATGGAATGGGCTGGACACCGTTCTTACTGTCACTGTTCCTCTTCATCTACTTCTGCAACCTGCCTGGAATTATTCCGATTCTGCAGATGCCGGCGACTGCGCGTATGGCGATTCCGCTTTTCTTGGCTTTGGTCGTGTGGGTCATCTACAACGCTGTTGGTTTCCGTCACAACGGATTCAAGTACATCGGTGCCATGGTGTGGCCGAAGAGCGTTCCTGTTGGCATGCGTCCACTAGTAGGCGCTATCGAATTCCTTTCCAACATTGTCTTGCGTCCGTTCTCGCTGGCAGTGCGACTTTTCGCCAACATGTTGGCTGGTCACATGCTCCTCGTGACCTTTGCGTTCTTGTCGAATGCGATGTTCACTGCTCAGACAAAGCAGATGTTCTTGCGCCCGATGGGAGTTTTGCCACTCTTCATGTTGATTTTCCTCACGGCCTTTGAGGTCCTCGTGGGCTTTTTGCAGGCTTATATCTTTACAATTCTTACAGCTGTTTTTATTAACAGTGCTCGACATATCGAACACTGATCCGAACTCCCACAACAATCCCTAAAGGAGAAATACAAAAATGGAAGCGTTAATCCACATTGCTGCAGCAGCAGTAGACCCAGCAGATGCAAAGAAGGCCAATGCCGCAATCGGCGCTGGCTTCGCTTATGGTTTGGCCGCAATCGGGCCTGGCATCGGCATCGGTTACGTCGTCGGTAAGGCCATCGAAGCCATGGCTCGTCAGCCAGAGGCTGCCGGTATGGTCCGCACCACGATGTTCCTCGGTATCGCCTTCACCGAGGCGTTGGCGTTGATCGGCTTCGTAGTCTTCATTCTTCTCGGTCTGTAAGGAGAACTTATGCACACCGTCGCCGTCGTCATGACGCGTGAAGGCAGGTTGCATGTTTCTCCAAGCGGAACGCCCATCAGTGGTGATACCACCGATGAACCGTTGGTTGCTATGGCATCCACCGAGGCAACCGCCGAGGTAGCAGCAAAAGACCCAAGCCCGATCGCTCCAGAAGTTAAAGAGCTCGTCTGGGGTGGAGGCGCGTTCATTGTCTTGTTCGTAGTCATGCGCGTGTATCTGTTCCCGCGGGTGAGAAAGGGCATGGATGCGCGTTACAACAAAATTCGTGGCTCCCACGAAAGTGCAACGGCCTTGCGTTCGTCAGCACGCGCTGATGTGACGACTTATGAGGGTCAGTTAGCTGGCGTGCGAAGTGAAGCAAAGACAGTCATCGATGCTGCGCGTCAGACTCTGGAAGCAGAGCGCACAGCGGCAGTCGCCAAAGTTAATGCTTCGATCGCCGTTGATCGTGCTAGCGCCATGTCAGCCAACGAAGCAGCGCGTCTTGCTGCGAGTGGTGATGTTCGTGATGCAGTTGCCGCTGTGAGTACGCATGCAGCCGAATTGGCCTCGGGTCATCGTCCAGATGCATCCAAGGTACAGGGCATTGTTGACTCGTTGATTTCGGGAGGTGCACGTTGATGCCCATGTCGGAAGTTGAAGAAGTAATGCAGACGCATTCGTGGATTTGGCCCGAGCCATACGAAATCATTTTCGGCACCATGGCTTCTGGTTTGATCTTCGGTTTGTTGATCAAATTCGTGATCCCACTTGCTAAGAAGGCTCTGTCAGCTCGCACAGTTTCAATCCAAGCCGAACTTGATTCGGGTGCTAACGATTTGGCTTCGGCTGAACAAGAAGCGCAAGATATTCGTCAAGCAATCGGTGACATTGCCTCGGAACGGGCGCGAATCTTGGCTGAGACCAATGTTCAAGCCGAAGCCTTGCTTCGTGATGGCCGTGCTCGTTTGGCTCAAGAACTTGTGGAGATTCAAGAACGCGGTCAAAGTGAGATTGTGTCTATTGGACTTCGAGTCAGTGATGAATTGCGGGCTGAGATTTCTCGTTTGTCCGGCGCAGCAATTGATCAGGTCGTGCGTACCTCGCTCACTGACGCAACTCAACAAGAACTGATTGAGAACTTTATTTCGAAAGTAGGTGCTTCACGATGAGTGACAATCGCATCGAAGGTTACGCCCGAGCACTTTTTGAGATTGCTCGTGCCGAAGGAAGTCTTGATGAGGTCGAAGACGAGTTGTTCCGTTTGGCTCGCACGCTCGAGTCAAACGATGCACTTCGCAACGCACTGACAGACGAAAAGATTCCCGTGGCGCGTCGTCAAGGAATCGTTGAAGATTTGTTGGGTGGAAAGGTCACCGGCACTTCCGTGCAGTTGGTCTCCATGGTTGTAGGAAGCGGTCGTGGACGCGATCTGCCAGCAATCATTGACAAGTTAGTGAAGCGAGCATCAAGTGCTAAGCAACTCGAAGTTGCTCAAGTGCGTTCGGCAGTGGCACTCACTGCAGATCAACAAACTCGCCTTGCTGCTGCCTTGGCTAACGCCACTGGTAAAGAAGTAAATCTCAAGGTTGTTGTGGATCCGTCAATTATCGGCGGAATCGTGGCAACCGTAGGTGACACCGTCATTGACGGAAGTATCCGCACCCGCCTGGACAACGTAAAGAGCCGGCTCTAAAAGCCGAGCGATGGAAATGGAACGAGAGACGACATGGCAGAACTAACACTGTCCGCAGCTGATATTGCAGCGGCGATCACGAAGAACCTCGAAGGCTTTACGCCCTCGCTCGAAGCCCGCACTGTTGGTCGCGTGACCTCAGTCGGTGACGGTATCGCCAATATTTCTGGCTTGCCTGATTGCGCTGTTAACGAACTCCTCGAGTTTGAAGACGGAACCCGTGGATTGGCTTTGAACCTTGAAGAAGAATCAATTGGCTCCGTAGTACTTGGCGAGTCCGATCGCATTGAAGAAGGTCAGACCGTCAAGGCAACTGGCGAAATTTTGTCAGTGCCTGTTGGCGAAGGTGTGCTCGGTCGCGTTGTGAACGCACTCGGCGAGCCGATTGACGGAAAAGGCCCACTCGTTGGAGTGCAGCAACGTCGTATGGAGATTCAGGCTCCAGGAATCATGGGTCGTAAGCCAGTGCATCAGCCGATGCAGACCGGAATCAAATCAATTGATGCCATGACCCCGATCGGTCGTGGACAGCGTGAATTGATCATTGGAGACCGCAAGACCGGTAAGACCACGATTGCGATTGACACCATCTTGAACCAAAAAGGTCAAGGCGTGAAGTGCATTTATGTTGCTATTGGTCAGAAGGGCTCAACCGTTGCCCAGACCGTGGAAACATTGCGTCAGGCTGGCGCTTTGGAATACACCGTCGTCGTGGTGGCAACTGCTGCTGACTCGGCTCCGTTCAAATACCTCGCTCCTTACGCTGGTTGCGCGATGGGTCAGCATTGGATGGAAAACGGTGAGCATGCGCTCATTGTTTACGATGACTTGTCCAAGCAGGCCGAGGCGTATCGCCAGATGGCTTTGTTGCTTCGTCGCCCACCAGGTCGTGAGGCTTACCCAGGAGACGTTTTCTATTTGCACAGTCGCTTGCTTGAGCGTGCTGCCAAGTTGTCCGATGAAAACGGTGCTGGTTCATTGACGGCTTTGCCGATCATTGAAACAAAAGCTGGCGACGTTTCGGCGTACATTCCAACCAACGTGATTTCGATTACCGACGGTCAGGTGTACCTGCAGGACAACTTGTTCAAGTCTGGTGTTCGTCCAGCCGTGGACGTAGGAATCTCGGTGTCTCGCGTGGGTGGTGCTGCCCAGATCAAATCGATGAAGGGCGTCGCCGGTACGTTGAAGCTCGACCTCGCGCAGTTCCGTGAGCTTGAAGCATTCGCCACATTCGGATCCGAACTTGACGCTATTTCTAAGGCGCAACTTGAGCGTGGCTACCGTTTAGTTGAACTACTCAAGCAGCCTTTGAACAGTCCGATGCCCGTTGAAGAACAAGTTGTTTCAATTTTTGCTGGAACCAAGGGCTTCCTGGACGATGTACCAGTCGTTGACGTTCGCCGTTTCGAAGGCGAACTGTTGGCTCATATGCGTTCAGGTCATGCAGCGATGCTCAATGACATTCGCACGACTGGTTTGCCGAACGATCTTGGTTCTGTTGTGCAGTCCTTCAAGGATGGGTTCATGGCAACAGCAGAAGCAGCACGTAAGGCCAATGAGGCTGCATCAGATGCTGAACAAATCGGTGAGGCTCAGTCAAACAAAACGTTGGCGACGGAGTAACAACACATGGCTGGTGGACAGGAACGAATTCTGCGGGGACGGATCCGCAGCGTGCAAGCGACGAAGAAGATCACGCGCGCCATGGAGCTCATTGCTGCTTCGCGTATCGTGAAAGCGCAACAGCGCGTTCTCGCCGCCGTTCCCTACAGCGAGCAGATCACTGAAGTGGTGCGTGACTTGGCCGCTGCTGGTGGATCGACCGATAGTCCATTGTTGGGAACTCGTGACTCCATTAAAAAGGTGTGCTACGTCGCAATCACTGCTGACCGTGGTCTTTGTGGTGGCTACAACTCGGGAGTTCTACGAGCAGCCGAAGCGGAAATCAAAGTTGACCTCAAAGCCGATCGCGACTACGTGGTTGTGCCAGTTGGCCGCAAAGCCGATGGCTACTTGCGTTTTCGTGGCTACAACTTAGAAAAGCCATTTAATGGTTTCAGCGATCAACCCAACTACTCCGATGCTAAAGAAATCGGTGAGCATGTTGTGGCGCTGTATGCCAGCGGAGAAGTAGACAAAGTTGTTTTGGTGTACACGCGATTTATTTCATCGGGTTCACAAGAGGTCGTTTTGCGTCCGCTCGTACCGTTGGAGCGTGACGTTGTTGAAGGTGGCGATGGTAAGCCAGGCACCGATGGCGCCAGCGCTGATTATGAATTTGAACCAGATCCATCGTCAATTTTAGAAACATTGATTCCTCGTTATATCGAGGCCCGTATTTATGCTGCTCTTCTCAATGCCGCCGCCAGCGAACACGCATTTCGCCAACGCGCCATGAAGAGTGCAACCGATAACGCTGAAGAAATCATTAAGAATCTTTCGCGCATCATGAACCGTGCTCGTCAAGACTCAATCACCACTGAAATTATGGAAATCGTCAGTGGTGCCGAAGCCTTGTCGGGTGATAGAGGTAAGCAAGTACGACTTGCCGACATTGGTCCCTTAGGTAATTCAGAATTCGCCCAGTAGTAAGTACTCCTCGAGTAGCGCAGCATTCTCAAAAGGATAAAAACATGACAATGACAGAGAACCAACTAAAAGACGGACGGGTCATCGGTATTGCCGGTCCCGTTATCGACGTCGAGTTCCCACGGGGTTCGCTCCCCGAATTGAACACGGCACTCGAGTTCACCGTGAGCATCGACGGAGAAGACATTAAGGTCTTGGCCGAAGTTGCTCAGCAACTTGGTGATGGACGAGTCCGCGCCATTTGCCTCAAGCCAACTGACGGTCTGCGTCGCGGTACTGCCGTGCGCAACACTGGTCGTGGATTGAGCGTTCCAGTGGGTGACAAAGTATTGGGTCACGTGTGGAATGCATGGGGCGAAGTACTGGACCTCGATGAGAATGACGATCCAGCAGAGTTCGCCGCTATGGAGCGTTGGGACATTCACCGTCCGGCTCCTGATTTCGCATCGCTTGAACCACAAAAGCGGATGTTCGTCACTGGCGTAAAAGTTATTGACCTTCTCACCCCGTACTTGGCTGGTGGAAAGATTGGTTTGTTCGGTGGCGCAGGCGTGGGCAAGACCGTGCTCATCACCGAGATGATTAACCGCGTGGCTTCACAGCACGGTGGAGTGTCCGTGTTCGCTGGAGTTGGCGAGCGCACCCGTGAGGGAACCGACCTCCGCATTGAAATGGAAGAGTCGGGCGTGTTCGAAAAAGCTGCTTTGGTCTTTGGCCAGATGGACGAACCACCAGGCGTCCGGTTGCGCGTTGCTCTGTCGGCCCTGACTATGGCTGAGTATTTCCGTGACGTACAGAACCAGGACGTGTTGTTGTTCGTTGACAACATTTTCCGTTTCGTGCAGGCTGGATCAGAAGTGTCCACACTGTTGGGTCGTATGCCATCAGCCGTGGGTTATCAGCCGACACTCGCTGACGAAATGGGCCAGTTGCAGGAGCGCATTACCTCGACCAAGGGACGTTCAATTACGTCACTGCAGGCCGTGTACGTACCTGCTGACGACTACACCGACCCTGCTCCGTTCACCACCTTCACCCACCTTGATGCGACAACAGAATTGTCACGTCAAGTGGCTGCTCTTGGTATCTACCCAGCTGTGGACCCGTTGGCTTCAACGTCAACGATTCTCTCGCCTGAGGTTGTGGGCGAGCGTCACTACAAGGTGGCTCGTGATGTGCAGGAGAACTTGCAGCGTTACAAAGAACTTCAGGACATCATCGCCATTCTTGGTCTTGATGAACTCAGTGAAGTCGACCGCCTCACAGTGTCGCGTGCCCGCAAGATTCAGCGTTTCTTGTCGCAGCCGTTCTTTGTGGCCAAGGTGTTCACTGGTCTTGAAGGCGAGTTTGTGCCCGTCGAAGAAACAGTGGCCAGTTTTGAAGCCATTCTCAATGGTGACCTTGACCATTTGCCAGAGCAAGCGTTCTTGAACGTGGGTGGAATTGAGCAGGTATACGCCAAGGCGAAGGCACTTCAGGAAAGCGTCTGATGGCCGAAGCAAACACGATGCGAGTTGAAGTTGTTTCGCCAGAACGCGTTTTGTTTTCTGGCGAAGCGACTCAGGTCATCACCCGTACCTTGGGTGGTGGAGAAATCGCGTTCTTGGC
>CAMAYS010000007.1:0-35012 GCA_945862545.1 Bifidobacterium breve
TACTTGGAATGGCAATCGGCACCTTGACACGCAACCCACCAAGTGCCGTCACTGTTTTGGTTTTGTGGCCGCTTCTTCTTGAATCGTTGATCGGTGGTCTTCTGTCAGTTGCTATTAGCGAATCAATCTTTAAATGGATGCCATTTCAAACTGGTTTGAACTCGTTGCGTCTTGAAGACTCCGATCTGGACTTTGGTCGCTGGGGATCTGTTGGTTACTTCGGACTATGGATCCTTGGTGTCAGTTTGTTCGCTCTCGCGGGCTTTAAACGCCGCGATGCATGACCTCTTATGTCTCGGCGCTTAGAGTTGAGTTGTTGAAGTCAAAGAAAATTTCACGCTGTACCGTGGAGGGAATATGTCAACCGATGGCACGCCAGTAAATATCGATGATCTGTTATTGGAGAATCGCAAGTTCGCACCATCAACAGAGTTCAAGACAAACTCATTAGCCGTCGGGACTCATCTCTATGATCAGGCTGCGGCTGATGACGAAGGCTTTTGGGCGCAACAGGCCGCTGAGCTGCTGCACTGGGATCAGGACTGGCACACCATCTGTGAGTGGGATCTTCCCTACGCGAAGTGGTTCATCGGTGGCAAACTCAACGTCTCATTCAACTGTCTAGATCGTCATGTATTGGCTGGCAAGGGGGACAAGGTAGCCATTCATTGGGAGGGCGAGCCAGGCGATACCCGCACTATCACTTATTCGCAGTTACTTGATGAGGTGCAAAAGTTTTCTAATGTCTTGAAATCTCTCGGTGTCAACAAGGGCGATCGTGTCAACATTTATTTGCCAATGATTCCTGAAGCAGCGGTTGCAATGTTGGCGTGCGCGCGCATCGGTGCAGCCCACAGCGTGGTCTTTGGTGGTTTCTCATCGCAAGCGTTAGCTGATCGCATCAATGATGCTGAAGCAAAAGTTTTGATCACTGCCGATGGGGGGTATCGCCGCGGAGATGTGTTTGCTCTCAAGCCTGCCGCCGATGAAGCAATAGCGAATACGCCGACGATTGAACATGTGGTTGTTGTCAAGCGTGGGGGCAATGAAGTGAATATGGTCGCTGGTCGTGATCATTGGTATCACGATTTGATGTCAACGGCGGATCCTATGTGTGCGGCCGAGGCAATGGATAGTGAACAGTTGCTATTCCTGTTGTATACATCTGGGACTACAGGCAAACCCAAGGGCATCATGCACACCACGGGTGGCTATCTCACTCACGTGACTTATACACATAAGTATGTCTTTGATCTTCACCCTGAGACAGATGTGTATTGGTGCACGGCGGATGTGGGTTGGATCACTGGTCACAGTTACATCGTCTATGGACCATTATCAAATGGTGCCACGCAAGTGATTTATGAGGGCGTACCCAACTATCCAGCAAACGATCGCCTGTGGTCAATTGTTGAGAAATACGGCGTGACGATTTTTTACACTGCTCCGACAGCCATCCGCACTTTTATGAAGTGGGGTGATGAGGAACCCGCTAAGCACAATATGTCATCGTTGCGTTTGTTGGGCTCGGTTGGTGAACCGATAAATCCCGAGGCTTGGATGTGGTATCGCGACACCATTGGCCGCGGCGAATGTCCGGTTGTTGACACATGGTGGCAAACCGAAACTGGGGGCATCATGATTAGTCCGTTGCCTGGTGCCACGACGCTCAAGCCAGGTTCAGCAACTTTTCCGATCCCAGGGATCTCAGCCGAAGTTGTTGATGATGCAGGAAACCGTGTTGAACATGGTGGTGGATATTTAACTCTCACGCGTCCATGGCCTGGAATGTTGCGTGGACTTTGGAATGATCCCGATCGTTATCAAGAAACATATTGGAGTCGTTTTCCTGGTCGCTACTTCGCAGGCGATGGAGCCAAACTCGACTCAGAGGGATATCTCTGGTTACTCGGTCGTGTTGATGACGTGATGAATGTGAGTGGGCATCGTATTTCAACCACTGAGGTTGAAAGTGCATTGGTATCTCACCAGGCAGTCGCTGAGGCTGCCGTTGTCGGGGCAAATGATCCGACAACTGGCCAAGCGATCATTGCCTATGTCACGTTGCGTACTGGGTTTGACGTGAGTGAAAGTGACTTGCGCAACCATGTGGCAAAAGAGATCGGTGCAATCGCTAAGCCAAAGATGATTTATTTCACGCCTGAGTTACCTAAGACGCGGAGCGGCAAAATCATGCGTCGTTTATTACGCGATGTAGCCGAAGGGCGTAACTTGGGAGACACGACCACCTTGGCTGATGCCAGTGTGGTCAATGAGTTGCAGAAGCGAGCGGCTCAAGCACCATCAGAGGAATAGCCAGCTACGTTTCCTGCCTCGTAGGTTTGTCTTGAGTGGGGGTATCATTTCATTGATGAAAAGGCTCACGGCCTCCGTTGCGTGTGGGATAATTTATCTTGGCGTGTGCGTTGTTCCTAGCACCGTAGTGCGAGCCACTGTCGGTCCCCTTGAAACAGTGTTTGAGCGGGAAAGTAGCCTTGTCTCACAGTTGATCGTGTCCTATGAACAAGACGTTGCGTTGACACAATCTCCGATGACGGCAACTGGTTCCGCTCTCGTCGGTGAGCACCTAACTCCGGGACTCGATATTGGTCTGGGTATGACAACTGTTCTGTTAGACCGTGCTGTGAGTGTCAGTGACGCTCGCAAGATGGCACTTCGATTGACTGCCGATCCGCGCATTGAATGGGCAGAGCCTGATTTGCAGATGAGCGTTCCTAGCGATGTCACGCATCTGTTGACACCAATTGTTCGTCAGAACACAATGGCAACTCCTCAGAGCGTCCCAAGTTCTCCGACTAAAATTAGTCTCAAGCCCTTCTCAGGAAAAATTTCGGTTAGTTGGGTGAAACCAGTAAACCAAGGCACAAGCGCCATCACGAGTTATACCGTTCGCGCCTATTCTTCCCCGAGCGGTGGGTCAACGCTCGCAAGTTGTGTGACGACGGGTAAGAGTTGTGAAATCACTGGGCTTTCTAATGGATCGACGTATTGGATTTCAGTGGTGGCGAAAAACTCTAGTGGTACTGGGTCTGCTTCTTTTCCGCGGGTTTCAAGTACTCCTCCTTTCTTCAACCCCAATGATCCCCACTATGTGAATTCTGATCTATGGGGTCTCAATGGTACCTATGGAGTTCAGGCGCAAAAAGCGTGGTTGGTGACGCGTGGCAATCCAGAAATTGTGGTCGCGGTTCTTGACACTGGTTCAACAGTTCATCCTGATCTCAAGGCTCAGACAGTCCCTGGATATGACATGATTATCGACTCAGTAGCAGCCGGTGATGGTGATGGTCGTGATTCAGATCCATCTGATGAAGGCGACTGGGACGATGAATTAGAGAGTAGTTGGCACGGCACACACATCGCTGGAATCATCAATGCGTTAGGGAATAATTCTCTGGGTGTGATTGGTATTGCGCCTAATGTCAAGGTGCAACATGTCCGAGTGCTGGGTCGTGGTGGGGGCTCAGATTCAGATATTGTTGCTGGGATTACTTGGGCATCTGGCGGGCGAGTTGGGAGCCTACCTTTAAATACGACTCCCGCTCGGGTGATCAATCTTTCACTCGGTGGCGAAGGTGTTTGTCCTCAGCAGTATCAAACTGCCATTAATTACGCAATCAGTAGAGGAACGGTGGTAGTCGTTGCTGCCGGTAATGATGCCATTGATGCATTGACGATGACGCCCGCAAATTGCGATGGTGTGATCACCGTGGCCGCAAGCAACCGCTATGGACAAAAGGCCTCTTTTTCTAACTATGGTGAAGTGGTAGATATTGCTGCACCTGGAATGAGCATTAAATCCACGATGAATGCTGGTGATACCAGAGTCGGTTCACCCATCTACGCTCTAAAAAGTGGCACCAGTATGGCTGCTCCATATGTGGCAGGAGTAGTGGCGCTGATGCTCTCTGATGATCCTTCTCTCACGCCTGCTGATGTTGAAGATCGGATTAAGAGTCCAAGCAATCAGACCTTTTTGGTTGATAGTGATTGGCCGATTATCAACGCCGCGCTTTTACTCGGAGTTCCAGAAGTTCCTCAGTCTCCAACAAACGTTGCAGCGATTATCAATGGCACGACAACAAGAATTGGAACTGTGACTTGGTCAGCGGCGACCAGTGGAAGCGTGGCGACGACAAACATCGCTCGGGCTTATCTCAGACCTAGCGGTGATAGTCCCGTACTCTGGTGTGGCACGGTAACTCTCACATGCGATTTACCTAATCTAATCAAGGGAGCGACGTATTACCTGGATGTGATCTCAGGAAACAGCGGTGGGTTCAGCGCTCCGTCAGGGCCGCGCCTAGCGATCAACACCAAAGGCCCCGTGGCAAATGTCGTTCCTACACTGACGGTTGGAGTAAAAAAAGGTTCGCTTGACGTCAGTTGGAGCAGTGGTCTTGATAGCTCAGAGATGGATTCGTATCTGATCCAGTACAGCACAGATCTATTATCGTGGAAGAATGGGCCCGAGGTTGAAATGAGAAGTAGAACTCGTGTCTTTGGCTTGGAGAGTGGAGTTAATTATCGCTTTCGAGTGGTGAGTAAGAAAGATTCGGGGACCTTCATCAAGATTTCACGCGAGAGCGCGCAGATGAAATCCAGTTAGAGCACTCAGCGAGCCGATTGATTCACTAGAGGAATCAACGCATTTCCCAATAGCTGTTCAAGTTGGCTCGCAAATAAATCACTCATGTGATGCCCGTCGCGATAAACCAAAAGATCTCCCACAACAGGGGGACAGAAGTCATCAAGACAGAACCAATCAGTGGGATCAATCACAGCGACACCTGTCTCGTAGGCAACACTTTTAATAGCTTGTGAAATTGTCGCCGCCTTACTCAAACTTTTGGTCGTCGGACCACATAATTGAATATTGTTTGGATGACTGCTTAAACATGTTGGGGTATCTTCAGGTGGATTTGGGGTATCTAAAAGAATGATCGGTTCGGCCCCCACCGCACGAAGAGCAGAGATGGTGAGTGGGAGTTCGTCTGTCCACCATTGGGCGACAGAGAGATTTGCATCGTCGGGTTTGGATCCAAAGAACTGTGAAATGATCACCACTTTTATATGTTGATCGCGAATAGATTGAAGAACATTTTCTCTCCAGGTATCGCAATATACATTTGGATTTGATCCGCTAAGAAAAGGACATGCGCTCGCCGTCAGAGTTCTCAGTCGCCATGATTCGCTGCGAGCGATTTTTTCTAACGGTTCAAACCATTGAGCGGCATGAGAGTTGCCGAAAAGAGCAACTGTGGTTGCGGATTTGGGATCTCCGAAGACACATTTCTCTGTCTCGTCGGGTTTCTCAGTAGATGAATGGCACCCATTTCTGTAAATGAGTGATCGGTCATTGGGTGCGGTAAGTAAGGAGGGTTGGATATTCGTTGGCAAAACTTGATTCAGTATTGCCGCATCCAGATAAGAAGTATCAGAGAAATTGGCGCTCTCGGCAATACCGCTGCCGACAGTAAATGTTGCGTGGCTGATTGCCAAACCGGTGCCAATTGTTAAACCGATGCATGCCAACCCGATGGCGAATGCTCGCATGGCATGCTGGCGAATACGTATTGAATGTCGTATCGGATTCTCGATGATTCGATATCCAATTTCTGAGAGTATGAGGGCTAGCAGCACGGCGCCAACCATCGTCGCCTTGTTGTCGTTTCGTAAGGTGATCGCTAAGACAATCAGCGGCCAATGCCACAAGTAAATTGAATATGAACGCGAACCAATCCATTGTGCAACGCTGTTATCAAGAATGATCTTTGAGCCAAACCAATTTCCCTGACTCCATAGTAAGCCGACTGCCGCCAGCGTCGGCACGAGGGCTGCGGTTCCTGGGAAGACTGTTGAATTGTCGTAGGTGTACATCGCATAAGCAATGGCGAGAAGACTTGTCCAAGCCACAGCAGTTGCCGGAAGGCGATGTGGGATCAAAGTTTTACGAGTTGTCATCGCTAACAATGCACCGCAACACAGTTGCCATGCTCGGGTGTGGAGCCCGTAATACGACCATGATGGATGCAGAGGAGTCTGCTTCCAACTGGCCCAAAGTGACACTGCGATGGCGGCAAGGGTGGCCACTAAAGCGATATGTCGCCAGTACTTTCTGGCCAGAACAAGAAGAATGAAAATGACTGTCGGCCAGATCAGATAAAACTGCTCCTCGACGGCGAGTGACCAAAAGTGTTGAATGGGTGATGGCGGTAGTTCGCTGTTGAGATAGTCGGCTCCCCGAGAGGCAAACACGATATTCGCCGAAAAAAGTCCAGCCGCCCAAATATCATCTCCGAGGTTGTTGATGCGCGTGGGTTCGAGAATGATGAGCCCGAGAAGTGCAGTCACCAAGAGTACGAAACTTGAAATCGGTAAGAGCCTTCTGACTCGCCTGGCATAAAACTGGCGAAGACTAATCGCCCCGTTTTTTTCAAACTCATCCAACAGAAGCCGGCTAATGAGAAAACCAGAGATGACTAAAAAGATATCCACCCCGATATATCCACCCGAGACCAGTGAGAAATCCATGTGGTAGAGAACCACTAAAACAACGGCAATTGCCCTGAGACCTTCTATGTCGCTGCGAAACTTTATATTTATATCCTAATCATCAGATCGACCACCTTGATCTCCCCATGTTTTCTTACAACATGGTCCTCCTTGTTGCTCACCGATATGCTCGCGATTGATCTATTATTGCCTTCTATGGTAGAGACGCAATTAGGCGAGTATCAATTAAACGAACCTAATTGTTCTTTCCCCGAATTTTTGGCAACATCGGGTACCCTGATCAGAACTTTAAGCGGTCGTCACCCTGACTCGTGCCTGGTTGTCCTTGGTAATCAGCGCTACACATATAGACAGATTGATGAAGCGTCTCAACAGTTGGCGTGTGGTCTCATCGCCGCTGGCTGCGGTAAGGGAAGTCGCATTGGTTTGTTGGCCCCCAATGGTCCGGACTGGATTATTGGGTGGCTGGCAGCAACGCGGATTGGTGCTCTTGTTGCCTTGCTTAATACTTACGACAAGGCACGTGAACTTGAACGAAATCTCAGACTCGCTGATGTGCAGATATTACTTTGTGTGCAACGCCACTTAAGTCACGACTATTTGATGCGACTTGAGGAAATCGCTCCTGCGATTAGCGACCAGGCAAGTGGCGATCTGAGAGTACCTGCCCTCCCTTTTCTCCGATCTGTTTATTGTTTCGGTGAAAGTGATCGAACATGGGTGACCTCAACCTCGGAACTAATAGTTCTCGGATCATCAGTTTCACAAGAGCTTCTAGTAGCAATCGAAGAGCAGGTAGTACCTGCAGATCCAATGGTGATTGTTTTTTCTTCTGGGAGCACAACAGAGCCAAAGGGCGTGGTTCATGGCCATGGCGCTGTCGTACGACATGCCCATAACCTATCGCAGTTCCGAGATCTCCGAATAAATGATGTTGTCTACAGTTCTATGCCACTTTTTTGGGTTGGTGGCCTGAGCTACACACTGATCGCCGTCATGCATGTAGGTGCGGCATTACTTACTGAGGATCAGTTTGAGCCAGGAGAGACTTTGGCTCTCATTGAAAGAGAGCGCTGCACTCATGTTCTTGGCTGGCCACATGTAGCCAAGGCTTTGGCTGATCATCCAACTTTTTTTCAGCGAGATCTTTCCTCTATTCGTAATGGTAGTCTCGGACTTCCTCTGGCGAATGGTGCTCTTGCGATTGACCCTAGTAGGCGGCCAAATGCCCTGGGCATGACCGAGACTCTTGGACCACACACTCTTGAGAGGGAAGGATCCGAGTTATCTGAGGGGCAAATCGGATCCTTTGGTCGCTCGGTCCCAGGAGTTGAACATCGCGTTGTTGATCCGCTAACTGGGAGTGATGTAGAAAACGGCGAGTTTGGTGAACTCTGGGTGAGAGGTTATTCGCTGATGCAACAGTTGTATAAAAGAGAGCGCGCAGACACTTTCACACCTGATGGCTGGTATCGCACTGGTGACGGCGGTTTTTTTGATTCTGACGGACATTTCTACTTTAAGGGACGTCTCGGAGAACAAATCAAATCATCCGGAATGAATATCACACCTGGTGAGGTAGAAATTGTGCTTGAAGAAATAGATGAAGTGATGATGGCATTCGTCGTGGGAGTGAGCAGCAGGGATCGTGGTCAAGATGTGGTCGCGGCAGTGGTACCAAAATCTGGTCGCGAAATAGACATATCTCAATTGATACCGTTGCTCGGCAAAGCTTTAGCTAGTTATAAAGTTCCCCGCCATATCTTGATCATCGCTGATCCGACCGGGCTTCCTTGGCTGGTGAGTGGAAAAGTTGATCGTCGCGCATTACAAGGACGGCTAGAGCAACAATTTGGTTTGGGTTAAGGGTCTGCGTTCTTGTAAATCACTTAAACTTCGGAATGACTTTGTCACCCTTTCCGTTAAGTAATCCCTCCATATATGCTGACAGCCAAATCGTCATCGCGGCATCCGCCACCGAACCACGGCGGGCTTGATCTGCGTTCTCTTCAATGACAGATTCGATCATGGTGAGTCCGGTGGCATGGACTGTCTCGAGAAATGAGGAACTGACATCTAGGAGTTGGTCATATGCCACCTGGGGGAATCCTTGAACTGAAAGACCAGAGCTCCAAACCGAGCGCCCGCGGGGCTCAGCGATTTCTTGGAGTGGAATAAGGTCCTTCACGAGTGACACATACTTGCTGTCAGATATTCCTACGGCTTTTTGAACCTCAGTTAAGAGAGGAAGAATTTTCAGTTTTGGTGAAGCGTAAACACAGTGAAAAAGACCTTCGCCGTTGATCTGATATTCTTCAGGTGAATTGCAGCCTTCTGGTGGTCTTGCAAGAATCTCGAGTAGATACCCTTTGTTGTAGCCGAAATTGTCGGCGAGACCTTGAATCGGCTGGCTGCCCTCAGATTTTGCCGGGGTGTTGTACAGGCTCTGTTTGGAGTAGTTAAGAACAGTCTCATCATCACTGCAGGATGCGTTGATCCCGCGTTCTGCCTTTTCAGTAGTTACAAGAAAATTTGCGATATTCGGTTCAATGGATACGAGTGTCAGCGGTGCCGTTGGCTGGGCAATTTCTATTTCACCGCGCAACCAACGACCCCCAAAGTAACCTGAGAGATGCAATAACCACATCAACCCCGACGTCTCCTTGATATCGCCTGAGAAAATACGATCAAAAACTTCAATCGGTACATATCCGAAAAGAAAACGCTCCATCTGCGGTGTTTCACCGACAAGAGTCGAGGTATACGCATCAGCAAGTTCGTGAAGCAGATCTGGAGCTGCAACGACTATTGGAGACTCAAAAAGCGGATAGTCACCAACATCAATATTCATAGTTTCCTCATCTTGCGTGTTGAGAGTGAATCAGGAAGCGGAGATTCCGCCGACCTTGTCTGGTTCGGAGAGTCCGACAGGGGGTGCAGAACGCCAGTCCTGAATTCCTTCATCAAAATCAGCTACGCCAACCCAGCGTTGACCGTTTGAAATCGTTGCCCAATGGGAATGGTTTAGCTGATGAATGTTGAAGCAGGCCTGCAGAGCATTCGTGAAACCCATGTTATCCATGCTTTGGTTCACAGATTCCTTGATCAGCAAGGCGGCCATCGTGGGCAATACTGCGATACGGCGAGCGAACTCAAGAGTTCGCTCGCTCAGTTCCGCTTCTGGGAATACTTTACTGACCATTCCCAGTTGCTGTGCTTCCTGTGCATCGATTGCATCACCAGTTAATAAAAGTTCTTTAGCTTTGCGCGGTCCAAATTCCCACGGATGGGCGAAGTATTCAACTCCCATCATTCCAAGCCGAGTAGCGACAACATCGGCGAATCTCGTTGTCTCAGCGGCGACTATGAGATCACACGACCATGCAAGCATTAAGCCTGCGGCATAGACGGGTCCGTGTACTTGAGCAACCGTAATCTTTCGAAGATTTCGCCAACGCAGAGTGTTCTGAAAGTAATAATGCCACTCTTGAATCATGAGTGCTTCGCTTCCCTTGCGAGTTCCACCATCTACCGCGCGTGACGGATGTGGTGTGGGTCCGCTGTATTCGGCCATCGCAACTTTGGATCCCATGTCGTGACCTGAGGAAAACATCGGTCCGTTACCGCCAAGAATGACAACGCGAACATTGTCATCGGCTTCGGCTGCGAGAAATGCTTCGTTTAATTCAACGAGCATGCCACGATTCTGTGCGTTGCGCGCCTCTGGCCGGTTGAGCATAATTCGAGCTATGCGACCGTCGTCTAATGATTCATAGGTAATGAATTGATAATCACTCATATTGGCTCCTTGTTGTTGAGATTTCCCTGACACCGATGTTAGACGCTTGAGGGTGGTTGGTCTCGTAGCGAGGTTTTCTTGATCTTGCCCATTGGGGTTCGGTCAAATGCCTGAACTTCGGTGACAATATCCGGCACCTTGTAACGGGCTAGATTTTCTTGACAGTGCCGCAAAAGGTCTTGAATATCCAGCGAGGCTCCCGGCATCATTTCCACGAAGGCTGCCACTCGCTCTCCCAGGCGATCATCGGGCACTCCGATCACCGCACAGGCGGCTACGTCGCTCAGATCGTGGATTACGCGCTCAACCTCGGCTGGATAGATGTTTGCTCCACCCCTAATAATCAGGTCATTTTTACGATCTTTGATGAATAGATGGCCCGCATCATCAAGTAAGCCGATGTCACCTGTATGTAGTAAGCCGTTTCTGAGAGCGCGACTTGTTTCCTGGGGTTTATTCCAATAGCCGAGCATCGGCCGGTAGACATCGGCGAAGTCCCCGAAATCTGAAGGACCAACGCATACCTCCCCAACTTGACCCGTGGGAAGTTCGTTGTCGTCGTCGTCAAGAATGTACAACTTGATCTGCGGAAGAGCGGATCCACACGTGCCTGCAATGGGTGGTTCGCTGACATCTTCTGAGGTAACTGAGGTCGGTGCTTCGGTGAGGCCATAACCCGTACTGACACGTTTCGAAAAACGCTGTTCGTAGAGACGTCGAAATGCATCGGGCATATCTGCTCCACCAACGCCAATCGCAACAATACTTGACAGCATTTCATCAGTGACTTGCGGGTTTGTCAAAAGGTCATGGACCATTGCGGGCACAGCTGCGAAATTTGTAATCTTTTCTGTGTGTATCCATTGCGCCATTCCAAGCCCGTCAACCCGATCCATAGCAACTAGTGACGAACCGTTTTGGTAGGCCGACAATGGCCCGAGCACGATGAGATTAAGAATCGTTAGTGGCAGGGGGACACCAAGAACTTGAAGTGAGTCCGGGGCCACGGCAGGAGTCCGGCGAGAAGCAACCAGACCAGGAAGTAGAAGATTGTGTTGACTATGCACCGCACCTTTTGGGAAACCGGTTGTACCACTTGTATAAGCAATGGCTGCTGGCGCAAAAGGATCAACGTGCACGAGCGAAGATTCAGGATCCGCCTCAGAGAGTAGCAACATAAATTCATTATTAGCTAAGGTTGATTCATCAACCGTGATGACGTGATGTAAATCCGAAAGATCATTGTGATATTTTTTCACTTGTTGAGACATCGTCTCGTCGCCGATGAATATGTTGGTTTGAGAATCACGCAACATATACGCCTTCTCAGGAGGTGCTAATGGACGATTTATGCCGAGCCAAATTGCGCCGAGTTTCATAGCCGATAAAAAAGCGATGACGATGGTGGCATCATTGGGGAGTGAAGCTGCTATGCGTGAACCTGGTACGACTCCGAGTTTGCGCAGTGCATTTGCGCCGCGTGTTGAGAGGTCATCTAATTCTGCCGCCGTGTAACGACCATGCCGTCCAATGAGGATTTCTCGATCTGGATCGTTCGCGATCAGAGGCACAAGAAGGGTGGCGACAGAGTCGGGACCCCCAAGACGACGAGGAGTCGTAGCCGGAGCAATCAAACCATGGGCGGTGAGATCAATCATCTCAAATCTTAATTTTCACGAAGTTTGATTCGGTCCAACTGGCATATTATTGCGTCGTACGTCGCGATAGGCAATATCCGCATCACCAGACCATTCGCGAGGCATTCCCATGAGACGCTCGCTGATGATGTTGCGTTGGATCTCGTTACTTCCCCCTCCGAGGGAAATAGCTTGTCTTGTGAGGGATCCATCGCCAAGTTGACGCGCGATCGAGTCTGACCCTGACCCCACCACCATCTCCGAACCGCCGATTTCAAGCGCTACTCGGGCCTTATCAATCTCAAGTAATGCATGAGAAAGTTTTAACAATGATCCAGCGGGAGGGGGCATCGCTCCCGCTGCCATAGCTTGTGATACACGTCTAACCAAACTTTGATGTGCAATATTTTCAACATGGTGGCCAATCGCCAACTGACGAGAGATTGGGTCATCAATTAAATCAAGATCACGCAAAAGTCGAATAAGCGGCGGTTCAAGCCCGACTGCTTCTCGTGTCATCGCTGGACCACTGGTATAGATGGATGCGCCTCCGACGGCGTATCGCTCATGTAGCAAGAGGCGGGAAGCAACATTCCAGCCATCATCAATTTCGCCAACTACATCGCTAGCAGGAATGACTACATCATCAAAGAACTCTTGACAGAACTCTGTTGCTCCGTGTGTCATACGGATCGGTTCGATCTGAATGCCCGGTTGGTGAATTTTTACAATAAACATTGTGAGTCCGCGATGCTTGGGTACATCCCAGTTGGTTCGGGCGAGACACATCGCGTAATCACTGACCATTGCTGAAGAACTCCAAATTTTAGAACCATTCATGATGAAAATGTCTCCATCCCGATCTGCCCTGGTCAGGCAACCGGCCAAATCGGAACCACCAGTTGGTTCTGAAAGGAATTGAACCCACAGTTCTTCACCTCGCAAGATTCTTGGGATATGTCGCATCTTTTGATCCTCTGTTCCGAACTCAAGCAGAGTCGCGGCCAAAATTCCAAAGGTTGGGACATTAAGCGAGATTGGCATTTCGTAATTTGCACATTCTTCATTGAAAACATTTTGATGTTGGGGACTCAATCCCAGACCACCGTATTGTGCTGGCCAAGCGATACCAGCAAATCCTCCATCCCACAATCTGCGTTGCAACTCACGCATCCGATTAAAATAATCAGTTGGGTTGTCATGATTTGTTCGCCCATTATTTCCTGAATCATGGGGCAAGTTAATACTGAGCCACAATCGTGCTCGCAGACGAAATTGTTCAACAGTTTCTTGGGTCATGTCAACTCCTCACAGTGGCTTTCTTACTTAGGTTTAGGAAATCTGCAATTCGCTCGCGATGCTCAACTGGTGAACCGTACATTCCCCGATTGAGTGTTGCTCTTCGGAGGTATAGATGGATGTCGTGCTCCCAAGTCACACCGATTCCGCCATGCAACTGCACACAATCCTGAATCAACTCCGTGGAAATACTGCCGACATATGATTTTGCAGCACTGACTAGCTCTGGAGCGTTGGAAGCAGATGTCGAAAGCGCATGGCTTGCATCCGTTGTAATGCTGTGACATGCTTCAAGTTTCATCCGCCAATCAGCACAGCGATGTTTTAGCGCTTGATAACTAGCTAGAGCGCGTCCAAATAAAAATCGATCGCTGAGGTATTCAAGCGTAAAATCAAGAACCTTCTGCATGCTCCCGCAGGTTTCAGCACACTGCAATAAAACCCCGATCATTAATTGACGGTCAATATCACTACTGGTTAAATCACTGTCACCGATAAACATGGAGGCATCAACTTTGACACCTTCAAAACGGATGGTCGAGAATCTTCGCACGAGATCAATGGTGTCGACGGGTGTCACGACTACACCCGGAAGGTGTGCATCAATCACTAATTGAATGATTTCTTCTCCAAGGCGTGCTGTGACCAAGAGGTAGTCAGCTTGAGCACCAAATTCAACGTGGATTTTTTCACCAGTTAGAAACAATCCACCGTCAATCGCCGTGATGACAGTGGCTATTCGAGAAGCATCCCAACGCATTCCTACTTCGGCGTGAGCCCAGGTGGCGATCGTTGATCCATCGAGGATTCCTGGGAGGAGAATGGCTCGTTGTTCTTTCGTGCCACGTGCTGAAAGAGTTGATGCCACGATGTTGATGGGTATGAGTGGTCCGGGCGAAACAAGCCGCCCCATTTCTTCAGCCACGATTTTCAGATCTGCGATCCCGTCACCGCTGATTGAGCCACCTCCGTCGCTCTCGCTCACCAATAGGGAGGTCCAGCCGAGTTCTGCCCCAGCTCGCCAGTACCGAGGGTCAAACCCAGACGCGTCATGTTGAAGATCTCGCACGCGTGTGACGGGGCATTCCGTTTCTAAAAACCGTTGCGTTGTCGCACGAAACAGTTCTTGATCCTGACTAAGGCCGATATCCATATTTCTCCCGAGCTTGAGTACGTGATGACAGTCGGTATCACTGTAGCGGCTTCTAACAGTACTGTCAGTTATTGGAAGTTCTCTCGTTGCTTGGCTTTAGGGTGACCTAATTCCGCAACGATATGCGAATCGGAGCGAAGGTCCGAGAAACAGGGAAGGTCCACAGTAAGGCTGCCCTTTGGGACATGCGATGGAGTAGGCCGATGAGTTCTAGGTGATCCGTGGGATTACGGGAGGTACCAAGTTCCACGAGTTCCTCTTGAGAAAAGTCGCCTCCCAGCGTTTTTATACAGTCACGGCGATCTTCATTCCGAAGAACAACCTTGAGAAGTTTGCTCGCCTGTTGGTGCTCAAGTGCAAGAGCTTCCTCGCGCAACTTCAGTTTCTCAGCCCCTCTGAGGCGGTGCCGTTGGGTAGTTGCCTCCAGATCGCGATTGATTTCTGATTCAGTATTGGTCTCACTAGGATCGTCCATATTCTGAAATGTCACCTGTGAGCTTTTGAGCCATATTGGTTGGACCTTCATCACTTCACACAATGCCGTTGCTAGTTCAACTCGAAATCGATGGTGGGGAGGGTAATAGACGTTTAAGCCGAGTGATCCTCCGCCTGAGGAGATCGTCAGATCAGTGATGATGACACAGCGCAAACGGACGAAGACTGCGTAGAAGGCAATAGCGGTGAGATCAAGGGGCGATCCAGAGAGTTCCTCATAAAGTTGGTCTCGGAGAGCTGTGTCGCCAAATGGCCCTGGGCTTTTAGTGCATCGTTGATCTAACCAAGCAATATCCTCCATCGGATCACCGAAATGACTCAATTCCCAGTCCACCAAGGCATTGACGTGACCATTCTCCATGAGAAAGTTTCCTGGTCCGGTATCGCCCTGAACAAGACGCGGTTGACGAGTGGTTGTGGGCGTATTCGTAGAAAGCCAAGAAAAAGCCAATGTAACGAGGGGATCAGCTTGATGGGTGGTTCGTTGAGCAAGAGTTTGCCAGTAATTGATTTCCTCGAGAACACAGTCAGACATATTGTCAAATTTTACAAAACTAGGAAGATCCAAACTTGTGGGGTCAAGGTTGTGTAGCGCCTCCAATGAGATGAGCAGACTTCGTAACCCGCCGATCGCTTCAGTAGTCGATGTCGCAAGGCGTGATGAACCCGAAATCCGTTCCATCAGTAAGGCCCTATTGTCTTTTGTCATGCCGAAGATCGCTGGCACTGGAACGTTGGTTTTCTCCAAAGCTCTATAGACGCTTGCTTCTCGAAGAAGATTGAAGCGGGTATCGGACAAGGGTCCCACCCCCGAGTCGATCCGAAGCACGAGATTTCTTGGAAAACGGCTCAAGCGATCTGTGCCCGCCACTGGAGGATCGAGGTCAACATACCAAAGTTCACGCGAACCACCAGCGAATTCGCGTGTTGTTTTGTTAATAGTCGATCCTGTGAGTTGTTCAATCCATGAACGATGCTCAACGCCGAGTTCGTATTTAAGGCTAGACATTGCCATCCCGTTCTCAGTCATCGGATTGTCTTATTAGTATGTCTATCATGCCCAATTTTGAAGTAGTGATTACAGATGGTGTAGCAACCGTGAGCTTCCACCGTCCGCCAGTGAATGCAATAGACGGGATTGCGATAGATGAACTCGGATCAATATTCACTTCCTTCAACGAAAACAAAGATGTGCGCGTGGCTATTTTTACAGCCTCTGGAGACCGTGCATTTATTGCTGGGGTAGATCTGAAGAATCTGCGGACCGAGCCTTCTAATGTTTCTCCAACTCATCTAGTTGATGCAGGTTTGGCAGTTCGACGGGCGATGTGGTCGATAACTGATTGTGCTGTGCCAGTTATTGCTGCGGTGAATGGCCCAGCCATTGGAGCTGGACTTGCTTTCGCCGCTTGTTGTGACATGATCATCGCTTCAGACAACGCCACTTTTGGAGCCACTGAGATCAATGTTGGTTTGTTAGGCGCAAGTGCTCATCTTTCGTCGTTAGTTGGTCGCCATAAAGCGCGCGAGATGTTTTTTACTGGCGAGTTGGTCCCAGCTGCGGAGTTATATCGCGTTGGCTCGGTCAGAGCTGTTGTACCTCGTGAGCAACTGATGGAGGTGGCTATGGATTTAGCGCGGATTCTGGCTACAAAAAGTCCGCTGGCTCTTCGTATGGCTAAATCCTCAATGAATCACGTTGAAGGCTTAACTTTGAAAGAGGCTTATCGAATTGAACAGACTTACACGGATCGACTGCTCAAGTTTGAGGACTCGGCAGAAGCACGAGCGGCTTTCTTTGAAAAACGTGAACCGAATTGGAAGTTTCAATGAGAATTTTACTGATGTCGCGGAAATACGATCATGACCGAAGGTGATCAGCAACTTCTCAGTTCCAATGATGATAATTTTCATGATCTTGGTACCGATACTTGGTGGTCCCACGAAACATCATGGTTCTGGTTCAGTATTCCCGAACGAGGAATAGGCGGATGGATTTATAATTGGATTCGCCCAAATATCGGTGTGTCCGGAGGTGGTTGTTGGATATGGGATGGAAGCACTTTTCTTCATTGGGAAATTCCGTACTTTTCCAACTATCACAATTTGCGTCTACCAAGTGAGAGAGATCTCCGTGATTTCATTTTTCCAAGTGGGGTACGGGTTCAGGCGCTAGTTCCGCTGAGTAAATATCGCCTTTCGTACTCGGATCATCCTGAAGTTGAGTTTGATTTCACTTTTGAAGCAGTTATGGATCCTTGGGTTTCAGTCGATATTGCTGAAAGCGGGATGAGACATCCCTACCACTTTGATCAGTTCGGTCGGGTCACCGGCACCCTACTTTTGCACGGGGAGAAAATTTCGGTCGATTGTCTGGCTATTCGTGACCGAACTTGGGGGGTGCGTTCTGAGCGCTGGACACGTGGTGGAGGGTATGGGTATACCAGCGCCATGAGCGAATTTGGTCACGCTTTTCTTTCAATCGGGGATTCGTCGGCAATGAAAGGCTTTGTTGTGATTGACGGCTTGCGAACTGCCGTGGTATCGGGTCGCCGAAAAGTAATACGCAATCCTGTGCACGGATGGCCGATCAAGGTGGAATTAGAAATGTGCGACGATCAGAGTCGAGTTGTTGAAGCAATCGGGACATCTATAAGTCGCGTGGCTACTCCGGTACCCGGAGTCAACGGAGTTGTTTGGACAAGTCTTATGGATTGGCGGATCAATGGGGTACAGGCATGGGGCGACGATCAAGAACCATGGCCAATTAAAGCGTGGGCAGCGCTACGCCGTCAAAACACTTTGTTGAGAGATGGTCCAAAAAAATCTGGGTGAAACAAGTTTTTATTTACGGGCTGCCATCCGTTGTGCAAGCGTCATTGTGGTGACAAGACCCTCTTCTTGAAACTTCCCTGTGCCGTAACTCTTCAGTGAGACATCAACATCTGTAGCTTGCGCGCGGAGAGCCCCCACCGTGCATTGTTCACGTGGAATGTGCTGGAATGGGTCGTAAGTAAAGTTACGCATCGCATTTAGGTGAGTAATTTTATTGATCTCCTCATCTCGCAGATCCGCCAAATATTTGATGCAATATTCCGGGGCATGTGGCCAAGTTGAGTCTGAATGCGGGTAATCGCACTCCCAGTGCACATGATCAATGTTTAAGTGATGTCGAATTTCCATTCCAACCGCGTCATCAATAAAGCAGGTCAAAATTTGTTCATTGAAAACCTGGCTCGGCAACTTATCTCCGAAATCTTGGTTGGTCCATTTCTGATGCCGCTGATATGTGTAATCAACACGCTCAAGAAAATATGGAATCCAACCGATTCCGCCTTCCGACAGAGCAATTCTTAATTTTGGAAATTTTCGAAGAACGGGTGACCATAAAAGATCAGCTGCGCAGAGCACAATGTTCATTGGTTGCAAAGTTATCAGTGTGTCGATAGGGGCATCCGTGGCAGTGATCACTAATTGTGAAGAAGAGCCGATGTGCAGATTGACAACAGTTCCAACATCGCAGCATGCCTGCCAAAAGGGATCCCAATGCTCAGTATGGAAACTGGGCAACCCCAACTTTTCTGGATTCTCAGAAAAGGTAACGGCGTGGCATCCCTTGGCAGCAACACGACGTACTTCTGCGGCCATTAATTGGGGATCCCAAATCGGAGGAACGGCAAGAGGAATCATGCGACCGGGGTACGTTCCACACCAATCTTCGATATGCCAGTCGTTGTAAGCCTGTAATAATTCAAGCGCTATGTCTTTGTCTGGACAGGTGTAGAACAACTGCCCAGTGAAGCCCGCAAGACTCGGAAAATTTAATGAGCCAAGGACTCCATTGACATTCATGTCGCGGATGCGTTCGTGGATGTCATAGCAACCAGGTCTCATTTCTTCAAAGGATGTTGCATCAAGACCATATTCTTCGGGGACTCGACCGGCAACAGCGTTGAGTCCAACATTCGGCATTGCTATGCCTTCGAACATCCACATATCTCGATCGCCAGCGCCTTTAATGACGCGAGGTGCTCTTTCGGCAGCCTTTTTTGTCAAACGACCCTCAAACAAGTGGGGCGGTTCAACTACGTGATCGTCAACACTCACCAGAATCATGTCTTCGATGTTCATGATTTCTCCCTCATCTCTACCCTCACAGAAAGTGACAGCACTGTTAGATTAGCCTTTCCATTCGGGTTGGCAAGTTCTAGGCAAGGTTTTTTCGTTCAGATCTTGAATTCATCGCTAGATTTCTATTGTGCCTGCGACTAGAAGAGAACCTTTTGGGAGCAACCCACGTGTTGGAGAGCGAGGGGCCATCACTCATCGTAAAATTCTTGAGTCGGCTCTTGAAATATTCGGTACCCGGGGTTTCCACGAAACGCAGGTAGAAATGATTACCGCTGCTGCTGGCTGCTCGAGGCCAGCCTTCTACCAGTATTTCTCCAGTAAGGAGGATGTTTTTTGGCGTTTGGCACGCGATTTAACCAATGCCATGGATGATCTGTCAAATCAGATCGGTAAAACCACCAACGATGTCCAGGGGGTTGAACAGATCAAACCATGGTTTGAAGGCCTGATTGAAATCTACTCGGTCTATAGCCCTATTTTTCTGCTGTACCCATCAGCAGTTCGCGAGCGGACGCGTACGTCGACGGCTGCCCGCGGAGTCAGTGATCGCATCGGAAGACGTCTTCTCCCAGCGCCCAAACGCGGTACGAGCGAGGCTCTCAAAACGTATGAAACTTCCGTCAGCCTCGTCTTGCCCGTACTTCTTCGCTCGACCCACTACTGGCTGACAGGACTTGGGCAGATTTCACGCACCCGATTTGTTGAGAGTTCAGCGCGCACCTTACACCGCTTACAGCATGGTCCAATTGAAGGTGTGAATTTAGGAAAAACTGGCAAGCCATTACCCAAAGAAAATCTAGCATGGCCCGTTCTCCCCAGCGTCAAAGATGAGTTAGTGATGCGTAGCCGAGGTAAGGAAACTCGCCAATTACTTCTGTCCGCTGGTACTTCCGTTCTGCCGAGGCTTGGGTACCACGACACTCGGGTGGACGATATTGTGGCCGCCGCTGGCGTTTCCCATGGGACCTTCTACCGTTACTTCAAAAACAAAGAAGATCTGTTCCACGTTCTTGCTCAGCAGGCGGCCCTGACGATGGGGGCGCTACTCAATGAGTTTCCTGATAAGCCAGCCTCGCTCGAACTTGACCGCTGGCTTGACCGTTGGCTGAATTTATACTGGGCAAATGGTGGCGTGATCTCCGCTTGGCAAGAAATCGGGTCTGATGATCCAGAACTAGCGAAGTTTTCTACTGACTTTGCCCTGGCTGTCTTTGATCAGCTTTGCCGAATTGTCCAACGCCGAGGGTTTGGCGACCAGATTACTGACGGGCTGATGTTGTTGGCCCTCATCGAGCGAGTCCCATATTCGGCCAAGTCCTTTGGCCGTATTTCTCGTGACTCAACTGTCAAGGCAATGACGATATTTGTCCGACGAGGTCTCCTTGGGTTTGACGGTGTCTGACTAGGCGGGCGAATTGAACAAAGGTATTTGCAATCTAACAATGGTGTCAACTAAGATGGGGGACAGGTCCAATCGGTAGAAGGAGATGTCATGCCATCAAGAGTCCTTGAGTTCCCAGTTTTCGATGTTGACAATCATATGTATGAAACGCCAGAGGCTTTGACGAAGCATGTGGCAAAAGAATTCAAGGGAGTCATTGACTATGTCAATGTCGATGGACGGACAAAGATCTCCGTTAAGGGACAGGTGAGTGAGTACATCCCCAATCCAACTTTTGAAAAAGTTGCTGCACCTGGTGCCCAAGAAGAATATTTTAAAATTGGCAATCCTGATGGAAAGACACGACGCGAAATCATGGGTCGGGCAATAGCTGCCCCAGCCGCTTATCGCGAGCCTGCGCCGCGCCTTGAACTAATGGATGAACTTGGGATTGATCGAGCACTAATGTGGCCGACATTGGCAAGTCTGGTCGAGGAACGTCTGCGCGATGATCCCTTAGCAATACATGCCATTGTCACGGCTCTTAATCGTTGGATGTATGAGCAGTGGACTTTCAACTTTGATGATCGTATTTTTGCAACGCCAGTCATTACATTGCCAATTCTTGATAAAGCGATTGCCGAACTTGAATGGGTTCTTGAACGCGGAGCAAAAGTAATTTTAATTCGCCCTGCTCCGGTCCCTGGTTTTAATGGTTCGAGGTCCTTTGCTCTCGCAGAATTTGATCCATTTTGGGAAATCGTAGAAAAGGCTGACATTTTGGTCGGAATGCACGCCAGTGATAGCGGTTATCAGCGTTATCTGAATGACTGGGAGGGAGCGACTGACGAGTTCACCCCCTTCCAGGGACAGTCAGGTTTTTCCGCCATCGTTGGCCATGGGGGTCGTTCAATCATTGACACAATTTCTTCGGCGATTGGTCACGGACTATTGACCCGTTTCCCTAAATTGAAGATCGCTCCAGTGGAGAATGGTTCTGGCTGGGTTCGCCCTCTGTTAGAGGCCATGGAAAATGCGTACAGATTTTCCCCTCATAGCTTTGAAGAGGATCCAGTGGCAGTTTTCAAACGCAACATCTATGTGCATCCCTTCCATGAGGAAAACCCGAAGGGTCTGGCAGATCTAATTGGTGTTGATCACGTGCTGTTTGGTTCGGATTATCCACACCCAGAAGGAATGTCAGATCCCATCTGTTTCGTCGACGATCTTGTTAAATTCGATCAAGAGAGTGTGGCCAAGATCATGGGTGGAAATCTCGCTAAATTGATGAAAGTGGAGAATACACGGGTCATCTGACTAGCGTATTGTTGACGGGCCCTAGTCTTAACCCCTCGGTAGGCCAAGTACTTTCTCTGCAACGATATTTCTTTGTATTTCCGATGAGCCGGCGGAAATTGTGCTTCCGAATGTTGTGAAGTAATCCTCAATTGTTCCGATTCTCCGGCGCTGTCCTTGATGCGCATTGAGCGCTGATGGGCCGTTGAGGTCGGCGGCAAAGCGTGACATTCGCTGACGAGCTTCGCTGACATACATTTTCATGAGTGCCTGCTCTGGTGCTGATCCACCTTTCACATAACGCGCAAATCCGCGGTACCCAAGGCAACGCGCGGCATGTGTGTCAATGTACAGCTTGACTATTTCGTCGGCTGCAATTGAACGTTCGTGTGAACCACGCCCCTGAAGCATTTCTGACGAATTTTCCAGCAGCATATTCATTGAAGTTTCTAATTCAATGACGCCCATGAGCCAAACCATGCTGCGTTCGTGAGCCAGTGATCCATTGGCCATTGCCCAGCCATTGTTCATTTCGCCGACAAGATTGGTCACTGGTAAAATCACATCGTCAAGAAAAACCTCGTTCAGGTCGGGGTGTTCTGGATGAACAATTTCCTTCAATGGTCGGACAGTTACTCCTGGGGTTTTCATCGGTAACAAGATGATGGAAATTCCCTTGTGTTTTGGAACATCAGTGTTCGTGCGACAGAATAAAAAGCAAAAGTCTGCATAATTCGCACCAGAGGTCCAAACCTTTTGACCGTTAATAATGAAACGATCCCCATCCAACACGGCGCGCGTCTTCAAATTGGCGAGATCACTTCCGGCATCGGGCTCGCTCATACCCAAGCAGGCAGTAATTTCACCACGCAACAGAGGCATGGCGTAATGTTGGATTTGTTCTGGAGTCGCGTAGTCCATCATTGAAGGAGCGACAATCCCCAGCCCTTGTGGGTTCGTCGTGCGGGGGATACCTGAACGACTCATCTCTTCTAGATAAACGAGTGTTTCGATAGCACCGGCGTTGCGCCCACCCAATTCAGGTGGCCACCCAGGGACCAACCACCCTGAATCAAATAGACGGCGCGCCCAGGCTTTAGCCCATTCGGGACTGTGAGCACTTGATAGCGATGGCGCCGAATCCATTTCTTGTTGCGATGGTCGATTTAAAGTGAGCCAGTTCAAAAATTCCTGACGGAAGGCTTCAACAGAAGCATCAAATCCGAGTTTCATATCGTTACCTCAGTGAGTAGGCCGAGACTTTGGGCGATTGCTGAGCGATGAAAGGCGCTAGAACCGAATAAGAATTCGCCGGCCTTGGCGCGTTTAAGCCAAAAATGGAGATCATTTTCCCAGGTATAGCCGATACCCCCGTGGAGTTGTAGGCCATCCTCAACGAGTAACTGCTGGCAGTCCCCAGCAGCAACTTTAGCCATGTGAGCAGCTTCGCAACGACGCTCGTCATCTTCGGCTATGGCTACGGCAGCGAAATAGCCAACAGCGTTAGCGCGTTCAACTGCCAAAAATAAGTTAGTAAAACGGTGCTTGAGAGCCTGGAATGACCCTATGACTTTGTCGTATTGCACACGTACCTTTGAGTACTCCAGTGTGATCTCAAAGATTCGACGGCAAGCTCCAACCATGTGTAGAGCCATAGCGCAGACAACTTGATCGAGGGCTTTCTCAAGTGATTTTGTTGTGCCAGGTCCGTTGGCAATCAGCCTCGCTGGGGCGGCATCAAATGTGAGGTCAGCAAGTGCAAGCCCAGGCTCCACGCCACCCACAGGGACAACGGTGACATTGCCTCGCTCGACTAGGTAAACCCCCAACGAGTGGGTCAGTGAATCTCGCGCAACGACGGCAAACGAATCAACTTCGGTGCCCGATACGACGGCAACTTTTTGTCCCGTAATGGTGAATAACCCGTCTCTAGCAGTTGCTTGGCAAGATATGTCGGCTAGGTCCCAAGAACGGCCTTCGGCCAGCGCCAAAGAACCAGTCCGAAGTCCTTGAGCCACCTCGCTGAGCAATTCGCCTTGTCCAAACTCGATCAGGATTGGCAGAAATTGACTTGTAGTGGCCAAAAGCGGACCAGGAGCACTGGCACGACCAAGTTCTTCTGCGAGTATTGCGACCTCAACGAAACTCATACCGATGCCACCGAACTCTTCAGGTATCCCTAACCCTGGCCATCCGAGTTCAACCATCTTCTCCCAAAGGTTTTGGGCGTTGCCGGTCTTCTCATGGATCTGACGGGGCAAAGATGTTGGGCAAAAATTCGCCAACACGGCGCGAATGTTGTCGCGCAATTCTTGTTGCTCCTCTGAAAGTTCAAGATTCATTGTTTGCTCCCATCTTGGTGCCGTCCAGAATTCGGGCAGTGACGGCATATTAGAGGAGGGAAGACTCATTTACTGTCCCTTAGTGACACGATCGTTAGAAATATGCTATAAATAATACCGATGAAGATCAAGTTAAATAAAGAATTGTGCAGTGGCCATGGGCGGTGTTACGTGCTGTCCCCAGATGTATTTGAAACAGATGACGATGGATACGGTCAAGCAAAATTTTTGGTAGTACCAGATGAGTTGATCCAACAAGCGCGGGTAGCCGTTATCAACTGTCCAGAAGATGCGATCGCCTTGATCAACGAAGAGGGAGACGAATAATGAGTAATGAGACTACGCCTGAAGAGGCAGCACCAGGTGAAGACCTTGAGTCATTACGCAATCCTCAGCCGCTCTATAAAATGATGCGCGATTTAGCCCCAGTGGTCCACATGGAGCGCGGGAATATGGGAAGCACAATCGTTGCCAAACATGAAGATGTACTGACGGTCTTGCGTACACCAGAGATATTTTCTTCAAATGCCGAGGCAGTAAAAATCGGTCAAATCAGACCACTGATTCCGCTTCAAATTGATCCCCCAAACCATGCGAAATATCGAAAATTGTTGGATCCTTTATTTGCTCCAAAGCGAATCGCTGGCCTTGAAGCGAGAACCCGTCTACTCGTGAATGGTTTCATTGATGAGGTGATTGTCTCTAAAAAAGCCAACTTTCATCTAGCAGTAGCAGAGCCTCTTCCGAGCATGGTTTTTCTAGAATTACTCGGGCTACCGGTGTCTCGAGCGAAGGAGTTCATCGCGCTGAAAGATGGAATTATTCGCCCAGTGGCAAGTGACGAAGCTGGACGACTTGTCGAAGTGAACAAAGTTGGGGCAAAAATCTATGCAGTGCTGAGCGAAGTGGTGGAGGCCCGCATACTTGAACCGAAAAACGATTTTATTTCAAGCTTTCTCACCAGTGAAGTTGATGGCGAACGTCTGACCCCAGATGAAGTCATTGACATTTGTTATTTATTCTTTCTTGCTGGTCTTGATACTGTCACTGCTTCGCTGGATTGCTTCATTGCATATCTTGCTCAAAATGAAGACAAGCGACAAAGTTTGATAGCGCGACCGGAACTTATCCCAGCGGCCATAGAAGAGTTACTGCGTTGGGAATCACCTGTGACTGGCGTGGCACGCATAGCAATTCAAGATACTGAACTCTCGGGCTGCCCGATTAAAAAAGGAACACTTGTTGCTCCAATCTTGGGTTCTGCTAATACTGATGAGAGTTTTTGGGAACGCGCAAATGAAGTAGATTTTGAACGGGAGACAAATAAACACTTAGCTTTTGGCGGTGGTGTTCATCGTTGTCTTGGTTCACATTTAGCTCGTATGGAATTACGCGTGACGCTTGAAGAATGGCACCGACGAATACCGAACTATCAATTGGCAAATGGAATCGACTTACGCTATTCGCAAGGTTTACGCCAAGTTGAAAACCTCGAGCTTGTTTGGTAACAGTTTGGCTCTCACAGGTAATAACGTGCGCCAATTTAAAAGTTTTTTAAATTCAAATTGTTTGGTAACCAGGAGGTAATCATGAGTGGACCACTTGAAGGTATTCGTATCATTGAGGTCGCGAGTTGGATGTTCATCCCATCAGCAGGGGCGGTTCTTAGCGACTGGGGAGCCGAGGTGATTAAAGTTGAGCCGCCCGAGACCGGAGATCCACAACGTGGGCTCATCACTTCTGGTTTAATTCCATCCGGTCCTGCCGCAGTCAACTTTATGGTTGAGCAACCTAACCGCGGAAAGCAGTCGATTGGTATTAACCTTGCCCACCCCGATGGGCGCGAGGTTTTACTGACGCTTTGTGAAACAGCTGACGTTTTTCTCACCAATTACCTGCCTCAGGTCAGACGTAAATTACGAATCGATACCGAAGATTTGCGGGCCCGCAATCCTCAGTTGATCATTGCTCGCGGCTCTGGTGCTGGGGCAAAAGGACCAGAGAACGAAAAGGGTGGCTTTGATGGTGCCTCATACTGGGCCCGAGGTGGCGTTTGGTCAGGTGCGGCACGTAATGCTGAAGGTTGGCCCCAGGGTCAACTGGGACCAGCGTTTGGTGATGTCATGGGTGGTATGGCGACAGCTGGGGCGATCGCTGCGGCTATCGCCAAGCGTGAGCGAACTGGGGAACCGAGTTTGATTGATGTCTCGTTATTGGCAACAGCAATGTGGCAGGTATCACCGATGGTTGTGGCGGCGGGTCTATTCGGCATGGAGTCCTTCCCCGCTGCAGATCGTTCCCGCCCTGCCAATCCTGGCGTCAATGTCTATCGGACATCAGACGACCGGTTCATTAGTTTTATTTTGCTCCAGCCAGATCGTTATTGGGCAGATTTCGCTCATTGTATTGAACGTTTAGACCTGATTTCGGATGCGAGATTTGCCGACGCAGTATCGCGTCGGGAACATTCAGCTGAGTGCACTCGCATCTTGGATGAGACTTTCGGGGCACATCCGTTGGACCATTGGAAACAACGCTTGGCCGATTTCTCTGGCGTCTGGGCCCCGTATCAAACCTTGGGAGAACTGCACAGAGATCCTCAGGTATTGGCAAACGGCTATTTGCCTTCCTATCAAACTACTGACGGCCGAGAGGTGCACCTTGTCGCGAGTCCCGCGCAGTTTGATGAAACAACACCGCAGGTGACCCGAGCCCCAGAACATGGCGAGCATACGGAGATGGTGCTCTTAGATGTCGGATTTGAGTGGGAGAAGATCGCAGAATTGAAGGCGATTGGGGCAATTTTGTGAAGAGAAGATACTGAAATATTCAAAAGAAATAAAAAAATCGCTGGCGCTACAGAAATTGTTGCGCTACATTTAAACTAACACTGGTGTCAATTAATTGTTTTTCAACTGAGGGGGAGATCATGAAAAGAACTTATTGGGGATTGTTTGCTTGCGCGATTCTAGTCGTAGGAGCTACTGCCTGTGGCAATGCTGGAGGTGACAGTGAAGGAACTTCCGCTCTGCCAAGCGAGCCGACAACTACGGATGTCACGGTTCCTTCAGAGACTGTGCCTGGTGATGCGGCGTATCCAGAACGCGATACTTTCATAGCGCTAGCCGATGTCCCTGGTGTCACAGACACCGAGATTAGGTATGCATCGTTGGCGCTCAAGGCCAACAACCCACTCGGAACGAACATTATGGATGCATTCAACGAAGGCATTGATGCGTACTTCGCTTGGAAAAACGAAGAGGGCGGTATCTACGGTCGACAGTTAGTGCTAGCTGACAAGATTGATGATGAGTTTGGTCTGAATCAAGCCAAAGCTCTTGAAATTGTTGGTGCGAATAATCGCTTCGGAGTGTTTGTGGCGACGCTCATTTTTATGGGTGCGGCCGAATTGAACGATGCTGGTATCCCGACTTATGTCTGGAATATTCACCCCAATGAGATGGCAGGAAGGAATAATCTTTTCGGCAATGCTGGCACTGGGTGCGTTGGCTGTACATCGCGTGTAGTTCCATATTTGGCCAACTTGGCAGGTGCAAAGAAAGTTGCCGCCGTTGGATATGGAGCCAGTGAGAACTCCAAAACATGTACACAAACCCAAGCAAAATCGATAGAGAAATATTCGGCCGATCTCGGCGTAGAGGTCGCCTATCTGAATGACAATTTGGCTTTCGGTCTCCCCAACGGGATTGGACCAGAGGTAACAGCGATGAAGGATGCTGGTGTAGAGTTCATCACCACCTGCATTGACTTGAACGGTATGAAGACCCTTGCGCAGGAGCTCAGTCGCCAAGGAATGGATGATGTCACGCTGTATCACCCCAATACATACAACCAGTCATTTGTCGCCGAAGCAGCGGGTATTTTTGACGGTGATTACGTTGTCCCAGGCTTCGCAGCATTTGAATACGAGACTGGTTCACAGTTACAGCAGAAATTCGTTGAGTTCATGGATAAGCAAGGCAGTACTCTGTCAGAGTTAGCGATGGTCGGGTGGATTGATGCTGATTTAGCGTTCACTGGATTGCTTGAGGCCGGTCCAAACTTCAGTCGTGAGTCAGTGATAGAAGCAACAAACAAATTGACTGCCTATAGCGCTGGTGGGCTTCTCAGTCCCATCGATTGGACCCGTCAGCATGCGGCCCCAACTCCTGATCAGTTGGGTTCTGGTTATGCTCAGGAATGTTTCTCTGCTGTCCAAGTTAAGGATGGAAAGTTCGTTGGAATTACAGCTAGCGGGGAGCCATTTCTATGTTGGCCAAACAGCACCAATGATTGGTCTGAGCCAATTCCCACATCATTCAACAATGGTTGAGATAGCAACTTTTCGGTATGATCATCGCCTCAAACTTTGGTGAAGACATCCTTCGGGCTGTCCTTCAGGGGACACCTCCGGGAGCTGTCTTCGCCTTAGTTGCGCTTGGTTTCGTTCTGACCTACAAGACGTCTGGTGTTTTCAATTTGGCTTTTGGGGCTCAGGCTTATGTTTCGGCCGGCATGTACTTCAAGGCGAGGGTTGAATGGGAGTGGCCAATCATTTGGTCATTTATCTTGGCTGTAGTCGTTTTGGCCCCATTAATTGGGTTGCTTCTGGAAAGATTTATCTTTCGTCCTTTGCGTACAGCATCTGCGGTCGCCAAACTTGTTGTTGCGGTGGGACTCACGGTTGCCTTACCAGCGTTATTTGAGTTACTGAGTAAGTTTCAAGCCGTGGCTGGGAGGACCCCAGTCGGGATCATGCCTCGCGGTGCAGAGGTCTATTACGACCCACTGGGAATCTATCCGTGGAGCCGAGACGAGCTCGCACAATTAATCATTGCCTTCACTGCACTTGTTTTGATCACTACATTTTTTCGTTATTTTGCTGCAGGGTTAGCGATGCGCGCGGTTGTCGAGAGTCCAAGAATGACCGAACTCGCTGGTATCAATGCTGACCGAGTATCGGCCATGGCATGGGCACTGTCTAGTTTCTTTGCGGGACTTGCCGGAGTGCTCATCGCACCTCGCTTCAATACTCTTGCTGCTCCCGATTTTTTCAACATCATGGTGGTTGCTGTGGCTGCCGCTGCCTTGGGCCAGTTGGTGAGTTTGCGAGGTGCGGTCTTTGGCGGAGTCGGCCTCGGTATTCTTATTGCACTTTTCAATACTTATATTCCGCGCTGGAGCGACTCCGCAACCTGGTTGCGACCAGTTCAGGAAAACTTGACCCCATCGCTCCCATTCGTCGTTTTATTTGGTGTTATCGTGCTTTGGCCAGCAACGCGAAGGCCTCGGGAGGCCGGTGATCCCTTAGCAAGCGTTGACCCTCCACCACTTTCACCGGCAGCGGTGACTCGGCCCAAAAGTTTAACGATTGCCACTCGTCTTTTCGGGGGGCTTGTCCTTGTCATTGGCGGATTTTTTGTTTTTGCCAAGGCGGATGTGAGTTGGCTTTTTCTCGTCACGCAGGCAGTTATTATGTCAACAATTTTCTTATCCATCACGGTGATGACCGGACTTGGAGGGCAGATATCGCTATGTCAGGGTACGTTCGCCGCAATTGGAGGCTTTACCGTTTACCAGTTCGCTGATCGCTGGGGCACCTCGGTGCTTTTAGCGGCATTTATCGGGGCCGCGATCGCGGCAGCGGTAGGCGCTCTGATCGCCTTACCAGTTCTTCGACTTGGCGGAGTGTGGCTGGCTATTGCGACTCTTGCCTTTGCCTTCTTCTTTGATTCGGTGATGGTCAAATTAAGCTTTGTTGGGGGCGGCGAGACATCTCTGATGCAGGGCACTCGAGTTCCTCGTCCCAGCTTTGCGGGAATTGACTTCAACAACAACAAATCATTTCTGGTTCTTGTTGTGGTGATTTTTGTCATCGTTTCATTATTGGTGATTCAACTCCGTGAGGGGACAGTAGGCCGCACATTGAGAGCCTTGCGCGGCAGTGAGTTGGCGGCTGCATCAATAGGGATTTCTGCGGCACGTGCTCGTATAACTGCGTTCGCGCTGTCGGCTGGTATCGCCGGGCTCGGAGGCGCCCTGCTGTCAATCCAACAGAAGAACGTAGGTTATGGCATTAACTTCTCTCCTTCGGCGGGGTTATTTTGGCTAGTCGTTGTTGTGACTTTAAGTGCTCGCACAGTTGAAGGCGCCGTTTTTGCTGGAGCAACGGCGGGACTGTTTGAACGAGTGATTCTGAGAAATATTTTCCACCTATCTGGCAAATGGCGTTTTGTTCTCTTTGGGCTGACTGCTGTTCAGTTTGCTCGTCACCCTGATGGAATTCTTGAACACGGTAAACGGCGTTCGTTGGGTCGTATTGAAAAACTTTTCAGCCGTCTCGGCAAGGCCTCTTCGGAGAAGACGTCATGACACCTTTGCTGGACGCGCGGGGTGTTCATAAAACATTTTCGGGAATCATCGCCCTCGACGACGTCAGTCTGGAGGTCCACTCGGGTGAGCGCGTTGGCCTCATCGGTCCGAACGGTGCCGGTAAAACAACGCTTTTTAACTGCATGCTTGGGATGATTCCACTCAACGGTGGCGTAGTGAGTTTTGATGGTCAAGACCTTGCTGGTTTGCCAACCTATAAGCGGGTAAAACTAGGCATAGCACGTACTTTTCAGAGAATTGAACTATTCGGTGGCAGCACTGTACGAGACCATTTATTAATCGCAGAGCGCGTACGAAATGGCACTGGTGCTCTTTGGAAAGATCTCTTGGGTCGTGGTCGACCAACAAAAACTGAAATTGCTACTTGCGACGCGATGCTCGAGTTACTGGGTCTTGGTGGATTGGGAGATGAACCGATTGAGGCACTAAGTCTTGGCAAGGGTCGACTAGTTGAGGTGGGTCGGGCATTGATGACTCGTCCGTCGCTGCTCATGCTTGATGAGCCATCCTCTGGTCTTGACAGAAGTGAAACCGCCAACCTCGCCTCAACGCTTCGAGCGGTTCAAGAAGAACAAGGATTCGCGATTTTATTAGTGGAACATGATGTTGAGTTGGTATCAAATTTCACTGACCGCTGTTACGTTTTGGAATTTGGTCAGCTCATCGCTTCTGGAACAACCGCCGATGTTATGGTCAATGACCGCGTCCGCGAGGCGTATCTCGGTCTCCCGACCCAGAAGGAGGAAAAGTGATATCAGCGCCTGTTCTTGAACTGCGAAATATTGATGCTGGCTATGGGCCATTTCGTGCACTGTTTGATGTTTCCTTTGAGATTCCCGCTGGCGGAGCAACGGCTCTTCTGGGTTCAAACGGTTCGGGAAAGACAACCGTTGCTCGACTCGCGTCAGGCCTGATTAGCCCAGTTTCAGGTTCAATTTGGGTCGATGGTGTGAATATGACGGGAGAGCGCACTTACAAGTACACGCGTGCCGGTATTTCGCACGCGCCCGAAGGTCGATCTGTCTTCGCCACGCTTACCGTTGAAGAGAATTTAACTCTTTCATTACGACGCCGATTAGGCGTGAAGAACCTGCAGGAGGGTTTGGAAAGTGCCTTTAGTATTTTCCCTCAACTTGCTCAACGTCGTGGTCAACTAGCGGGGACGCTTTCCGGTGGAGAACAACGGATGCTTTCGCTGGCGCGGCCGCTAGTCGAAAAACCAAAGCTGCTCATCGCCGATGAACTTTCGCTCGGATTAGCGCCGATCATCGTTAATTTTGTCTATGAACTCTTGGCTCGAATTCGCGCATCCGGGACTGCCGTTCTGGTAGTTGAGCAACATGTTGGACACGCGTTGGACCTCTGTGATCATGCCATATTGCTTTCGCACGGTGCAATCGCTTGGCAGGGTCCTGCGAACGAGGCTCGTAGCGTGGTGAATACTCAACTTTTTAAAACCACCTAAGAAGGAAATCCAATGGCCATTGTTACTCTTGATGCTCTTCTTGATTGTCTTATCTTGACGGAATCCCCTGCTGGGGTCTGGACAGCGCCGCATTTGCAGATGGATTACAGACGAGTTTTCGGTGGTCAGTTATTGGCTCAGGCAGTTGCCCTGGGTGCCGCGACTTCACCTGGGAAAGTGGTGAAGTCGTTACATGTTTCCTTTCCCCGAGAGGGAAGTCTTGACGGACCTCTTGAATTTCTCGTTGATATGCCTATGACAGGGCGAACATTCGCCACCCGCACCATCACAGCCCAGCAGAACAATAAGGTTTACTTTGTCGCCAACGTTTCGCTACATGATGATCAAGAAAAGGGTCTTGACTATCAACTAGTCGCTCCAGCGATGACCGGCCCGGAAAAGTCGAAATCTGTTGATATGGGCATGATTCCTTGGGAGACGCGCGTTGTTGATGGGATTGATTTAAGTGATCGGACTGCTGGTCCGGCGCGATTTTCATTTTGGACTCGGGTGAGTGATCGTCGCTTGGACGATGACCCGATTGTCCATCAGGCGTTGCTGGCGCATGCCACTGATCTCACGCTCATTGGTACAGCCTTACGTCCTCACAATGGATATAGCCAGGCTGACACGATGGTCAAACTGCACACCGCGGTTACAACTCATCAGATCTGGTTTCATCGCCGTTTTCGGATTGATGAATGGCTCTTGATTGATCAACATTGTCCAATAACTGCAGGGGGCCGCGCTTTTGCCTTCGGTCATATTTATTCTGCCGATGGATCTCTTGTCGCTTCAATCGCTCAGGAATCATTGATCCGCCTGATTGATCAAACCTCGAACACCTGAGAACAGAATTTCCTTCACCTCTATCTCACACCTCCACCTCATACTGAGAAGGTCCAATGAGCATCTAAGGAGATGTATGAATACGAGAAGCGGGTTATGTAATAGCTGTGGGGCCTACATAGGCACTGAAAATTGGTCCTCTTGTCCAAATTGTGGTGACGAAAATTGCGGAGACAAAGTCGACAGCGGATACGACGAAAATGATGACGATGACGATGACGATGACGAAAATGATGAAGATGACGATGACGATGAGGACGAACAATTTTAACAAGATACCGTTGAGGCTGTGTCTGAATCTGAACTTCGTCAACCAGGTTGCGTCAGCATTGAGTCATTGCCTCAACCATCTGATGTTCGTATAGCGGTGCGCGTCAGCCGGCCTGGCCTGCGAGCGATTCGTTCGGGTAGTCCATGGTTATTTGATCAAGCAGTCGAGTCACATAAGCCAAATGGTTCAATGGGGGACCTGGCAGTTATTTTTGATGAGCAACGTCGATTTGCTGCCATTGGTTTGTGGGATCCTGAGTCACCGATTCGCGTCAAAGTGTTGCATGTTGGCAAACCAGTGAACATTGATGCTTCTTGGTGGCAGGATAAAATGAGACATGCTCTTGATCTGCGCCGAGAGTTGTTGAGCGACGGAACAACGACCGGATTTCGTTGGGTGCATGGCGAAAATGATGGTCTTGCTGGTTTGATCGTTGATCAATATTCCTCAACTGTGGTGATCAAGATATACACCGGGGCATGGTTCGTGCACCTCACGGCAATCATCCAGGCGATCGTTGAGATTGCTGCGGTAGATCGAATCGTGATTCGATTCTCACGATTAGTGCGTGACGGCGAAACCTATGGTCTTGTTGATGGTGACACTTTGTACGGTGAAGCTCCGACAGGTCCAGTGATGTTCTTAGAGAACGGACTCACTCTTGAAGCTGATGTTGTTCTCGGTCACAAGACTGGTCACTTTTTGGATCAGCGTGATAACCGAGCGATCATCGGCAACCTTGCAAGTGGTTGCAGTGTGCTGGACGTTTTTTCAAGCACTGGAGGATTCACTTTGGCTGCCGCCGCAGGGGGAGCGAAATCGGTGCACATGGTTGATGTCAGCGCTCCTGCCTTGGCAACAGCGCACCGCAATCTGGCACACAATCACGCGATCGCATCAATACCAAAGTGTCAGGTCACTGACATCCGAGGTGATGCTTTTGCCGCCCTTGAGGCCATGGTTGAGCAAAAACGCACCTTCGACATTGTGATTCTTGATCCACCATCATTCGCTCAAAATCAAGCCTCGGTCATTCGTGCGCTCAGTTCTTATGAACGGTTGGCGAAACTTGGTATGCGTTTGACTGCCCCAGGGGGAACGCTGTTGCAGGCCTCGTGTTCAAGTCGAGTGACGATTGAGGAACTTGCTGACGCGGCGTACTTGGCGGCCCGCAGTGTGCATGTTGATATTGACGAGTTCAGACGCACCGAACATGCCGTGGACCATCCCATTGGGTTCGAATTCGGTGCTTACTTGAAGGCGATTTATTACAAAGTCACCCCTTATGGGGTCTGATTAGTCGCCTTCTGCTGAGCCGAATCGCCATATTTTCACTATCCTGAAGGAGACCAAGTGGGAAGGCTGGGCATGAGTGGAAATTCGGTATTCCGGCACCAAAACAGTGGAATTTTGAGCATCGCAGCTGTTGAGGCCCCGCGTGTCGTCACCTCCGACTGGATTGATGAGCAGTTAGCCGAGACCTATCTGCGTAATGGTCTGCGTCCAGGATTGCTAGCTGGTCTTGCGGGCATTGAGGAACGCCGTTGGTGGGATGACAGCGTCTCTTTCACCGATGCCGCAGCGATGGCGGGACGCGCCGCCATTGAAAAGGCGGGGATTGATCCAGCGCAGATTGGCATCTTGATCTCAACCTCGGTGTGCAAAGAAAATCTTGAGCCCTCAGTGGCCTGTGCGGTACACGACCAGTTGCGGTTGTCAACTTCGTGTTTGAACTTTGACATATCTAATGCTTGTCTCGGTTTTATCAACGCCATGCATCTAGCGGCCACGATGCTTGATGCAGGAACTGTTGAGTACGCCTTAATCGTTGACGGTGAGGGAAGTCGTTACACCCAAGAGACAACTCTTGAGCGCCTAAAAAGTCCCACGTCATCTGCGGGCGATGTGTTTTCTGAGTTTGCCTCGTTAACTCTTGGATCAGGTGCTGCGGCCATGGTGATGGC
>CAMAYS010000008.1:0-32086 GCA_945862545.1 Bifidobacterium breve
GATGCGTTGGACTGCGCTTTTGTTTCCCTTTGCGATGGCAGTCACCTTGGTGTACTTCGGCGAACACTATGTCACCGATATTCTCGCCGGCTGGGCATATGTCGCTGCCTCATTCTGGTTTTGGGATCGATGGGAGTCCAAGAGGGCAACCCGTTCTCCGCTAGCCTCGGAGTAACCGAGGTGTCACAGTGAGTTCCGCCAATCATCAAGCAGAGTTTGAATCTCTCAGTCTTGAGGCCATTGCCGATGCTGACCAATATCCCTATTGGCTTGAAGATGCCGATCAGCCAGTACCCCATCCCACGCTGGTACGCAATGAAACATGCGATTTGTGCATCATCGGCGGTGGCTACACGGGTTTGTGGACAGCCGTCATCGCCAAAGAACGCGATCCTGCGCGTGATGTTTTACTGATTGATGCTCAACAAGTTGGTGCAGCTGCTAGCGGCCGCAACGGTGGCTTTATGGATGCCTCACTGACTCACGGCATTACTAATGGCCAGGAACGATTTCCGAAGGAACTCAAACTCCTTGAAGAACTTGGTATTGCCAATCTCAATGCGATTGAAGCCGCCATCAAGCACTACAAAATTGATTGCGCTTTTGAGCGCAACGGAGTCATTGAAATCGGCACGACAGCGCATCCCCAGAGTTATCTGGATGACATGCATGATGAATATCTGCAGATCTCCTCACTGGGACAAAAGGTGACGTGGCTGGATCAAGAACAGATGCGCTCAGAGGTCAATTCGCCAACATACACGGGTGGATTGTGGGTCCATGACAGAGCGGCGATTGTCGATCCGGCCCGCCTCGCCTGGGGTCTTAAAGCAGCCGCTCTTTCGTTAGGCGTGCGTATCTACGAAGACACGAAAGCCACATCTATTGAGAATGAAGGGGCCGGCGTTTTAGTCACGACCCCCTTGGGAAAAATACAAGCACGTAAGGTTGCACTTGCAACAAATGCTTTCAAGCCACTATTGAAACGACTCAATAACTACATTGCTCCGGTCTATGACTACTGCATGGTCACTGAGCCATTGACCCCAGAGCAGTTGCAAAGCATTGGCTGGCTGCGTCGTCAAGGACTCTCCGATATTCCCAATCAATTTCATTATTACCGTCTCACCGCCGACAACCGTATTTTGTGGGGTGGCTACGACGCGATTTATTATTTCGGTGGCAAGGTCTCCACCGAGTTGGAAAGTCGCCCTGAAAGTTGGGCTAAATTGAGCCGTCATTTTTTCCAAACATTTCCGCAACTTGAAGGTGTGAAGTTTTCCCATATGTGGGGTGGCGCCATTGATACCTGTTCGCGCTATTGCGTATTTTGGGGACAAGCCATGAAGGGTCGCGTCGGATATGCATTGGGTTACACGGGACTTGGTGTCGCCTCTTCACGCTTCGGCGCTGAGGTCATGCTTGATCTCATTGATGGTCAAAAAACACAAGCCACACAAACGAAGTTTGTTCGTAGCAAGCCATTACCGTTTCCACCCGAACCATTCAAGTTCATTGGCATTCAGGCCACGCGTTGGAGTCTGAACCACGAAGATAAAACTGGCAAGCGCAACCTGTGGTTGAAGTCCTTAGACCGACTTGGCCTCGGTTTCGATAGTTAATCAGAGGCGTTCGATACCTCGTAGAACGAAGAGATCAGAGGCGTTCAATTATCGTGACGTTTGCCTGACCGCCACCTTCACACATTGTCTGCAGACCGAAACGGCCGCCTGTCCGCTCCAATTCATTGAGCAACGTCGTCATCAAGCGAGCGCCAGTCGCCCCTAACGGATGACCAAGAGCAATAGCACCACCATTGACATTGACCTTGGCGCGATCGCAACCGATTTCGCGCATCCACGCCATCACCACTGGGGCGAATGCCTCGTTGATTTCTACCAAGTCAATGTCATCAATAGTCATCCCCGCTTTGAGTAATGCTCTGCGAGTAGCGGGTATCGGTGCCGACAACATCATGATCGGATCATCAGCCAACACGCTCATGTGATGGATACGTGCTCGCGGCTTGAGACCATGCGTCTTCACCGCTAGTTCGTTGGCGATCAATAGCGCTGCCGAACCATCAGAAATCTGACTCGCACAAGCTGCAGTCAAACGACCGCCAGGGGTCAGCGTCTGTAACGAACGAATCTTTTCCCAATTTGGTTCGCGGGGACCTTCATCATGCTGCACGCCATTCAGCGGGGCGATCTCATTTTCAAAACGACCCTCGGCGCGAGCCTTGATGGCTCGAACGTGTGACTCAACAGCAAACTCTTCCATCTCTTCACGCGACAGATTCCATTTCTCAACCATCATTTCAGCGCCAACGAATTGACTCACTTCATTCGCCCCATAACGCGCGACCCAACCTGGTGAACCAGTAAAGGGATCCTCAAATCCGAGGGCCTGTCCCGCCGTCATGGCAGATGAAATCGGGATCATGCTCATGTTTTGCACGCCACCGGCGACCACTAGATCCATCGTGCCGCTCATCACCGCTTGAGCAGCGAAATGCACCGACTGCTGAGCGGAACCGCATTGGCGGTCAATCGTGGTACCCGGTACATGTTGCGGGAGTCCAGCGGTCAACCAACATGTCCGAGCAATACAACCAGACTGCGGGCCGACTGAATCAACATTGCCAAAGACCACATCATCAACGGCACTCGGGTCAACTCCGGTGCGCTCCATCAAAGCCTTGATGCTGTGTGCTCCGAGATCGGCAGGGTGCACAGTTGACAAACCTCCACCTCGGCGACCAACAGGCGTGCGGACGGCGTCAATGATGTAGGCGGTAGGAATGTTGCTCATGTATTCCACGCTAACCGCCGCAACCCAAACCAGCGATATCCGTAGCTATTTCGCTCAGCGACTAGTTGACCGCGGCACCAAACACATTGCCAACGGCCATAGTGAAAGCCATCGCCACCACACCGCCAAGGACAATGCGCAACATCGGCCGCCCTGGTTTTACACCACCAAAAGTCGCTGAAGTTGAACCGAGGCCCAAGAGCGCAAGGAAAACGACCCCAATGGTGACGCCAATTCTGTTCGAGTCTGACGTCAAGGCGGCAGCCAAAACTGGGATACCAGCGCCTACGGCAAATGATCCGGCGGAACTCACTGCGGCTTGAAATGGTTGCGCCAGATTCGCCCGATGAATACCAAGTTCTTCGGCGAGGTGAATCGTCAAAGCATCGTGCTTCGTCAATTCTTCGGCCACTTCTTTTGCGAGAGCAGGAGATAATCCCTTGGACTGATAGATCGATGTCAATTCTGCAAGTTCACGTTCTGGGGTGTGTTCCAATTCCCAAATTTCCTTGGCGATATCGGCGCGTTCTGAATCACGTTGCGAACTCACTGACACGTATTCGCCGATGGCCATTGAGGCCGAACCTGCCACCAAGCCGGCCATTCCAGCGACCAAAATTGCATCTCGAGTCGCATCGGATGCAGCCACGCCGAGAATCAAACATGCTGTGGAAATGATGCCATCGTTGGCGCCAAGAACGGCAGCACGCAAAATACCCGTGCGCTGACTGAAATGTTTTTCGCCTTCTAATGACATATCCCCAACCTACTCCTGATTTTGTAAACGTGCCAAAGCCTTCACTTCGATCACTATGCCTGTACCCTCGTTATGCCATGGAAACCAGCGACAATATCTCCGAAGAGGCCGTACGTCGTCGTACCTTCGCGATCATCAGTCATCCCGACGCTGGTAAGACGAGCCTCACTGAAAAATTCTTGCTGTACGCCGGAGCTGTTCAAGAAGCGGGTTCGGTACGCGCTCGCGCCGGGCAACGTTCGGCTACTTCAGACTGGATGGAGATGGAACGCCAACGTGGCATTTCTATCTCTTCCACGGTTCTGCAATTCCCCTATCGCGATCTTGTTTTCAACTTGCTGGACACTCCCGGTCACCGTGATTTCAGCGAAGACACCTACCGCGTGCTGGCAGCCGTGGATGCGGTGATCATGGTGCTTGACACTGCCAAGGGCATTGAAGCACAAACGCTCAAACTCTTCCATGTCTGTCGTTCACGCAATTTGCCAGTTCTCACCTTCTTCAACAAGTTTGATCGGCCAGGGCGCGATCCACTCGAACTCTTGGATGAAGTGGAACAACAGATCGGACTCCGCCCAACGCCAGCCACATGGCCTGTCGGGCAGCCTGGTGACTTTCGCGGCACGATTGATCGTCGCACAGGTTTGTTCACGAAGTACACCCGCACTGCACGTGGTGCAGCGGCAGCTCCAGAAGAAATCGTTGATGCAGAACGGGCTGCCGCCGAAGAAGGTGACGCATGGAAAGTTGCCCTTGAATCTTGTTCTCTGCTTGATGCCATAGGCGCTGATGTTGATATCCCATCATTTCTCGCTGGTAAAAGCACTCCAGTCTTTGTGGGTTCCGCATTGACCAACTTTGGTGTGCGAGCGTTGCTCGATGCCGTCACCGAACTCGCCCCTGCCCCGTTACCTCGCCTTGACTTAGCGGAAAAAGAGCGACCACTAGAGAGTTCATTCTCTGGTTTTGTCTTCAAGATTCAAGCCAATATGGATCCCAATCACCGCGACCGTTTGGCGTTCGCACGCGTCTGCTCGGGCCACTTTGAACGTGGCATGGATGTCGACTGCACGCGCTCTGGTCGCTCCGTCGGAACTAAGTACGTCACCACAGCTTTCGGCAATGATCGCGAGACAATTGAAGAAGCCTTCCCCGGTGACATCATCGGACTCGTTAATGCTGGAGATCTGCGTATTGGTGACACAATTTATACAGGTAAAAAAGTTGAGTTCCCTGGCGTCCCTCGGTTTGCCCCGGAGGTTTTCGCCAGCGCACGACCTCTGGATCGCAGCAAAATCAAACAGTTCCGTAAAGGCATTGAGCAACTTGACCAAGAAGGCGTGGTGCAAGTTTTGCGCGACCTTGACTTTGGTGACACCGAACCCGTTTTGGCTGCTGTGGGTGTCCTTCAGTTTGAGGTTTTCGCGTACCGCTTGTCGAGTGAGTTTGGAGCCCCAACAGAAATCATTTCTTCTCCGTACCAAGCAATGCGTATCACCGACAAAGCAAGTGCCGATCGATTGAGGGCAATTGGTGGTATTCGAATTTTGTATCGCAGCGATAATGAGATGGTTGCTCTTTTTGAGAACAAGTATCGGCTGCAGCGATTAGAAAAAGACGAGCCCGAACTCACGCTCAAACTTGTGTTTGACGGCCAACCCGACTCCTAAAACTCACGTGTGCTTGTGCTTAGCGTCGGGGGCGACCACCGTTGCCACGAGCGGTTCCGTTACGCGCGCCGGGACGACCACCTTGACGGCCGTCAGCACGTACGCCACCACGACCTGACGGCCGTGTCGAAACACTCGAAACTTCAATTCCAGTCCAGGTTGCAGTTACTCCCGCTTTGGACAACAACTGACGCACTTCACTCACTTGTGCCGGCGAAGCCACGGTTACCACGCGACCAGCAGCACCAGCGCGCGCCGTACGACCCGAGCGGTGGGTATAAGCCTTGTGCTCAATTGGTGGATCGGCGTGAACCACGAGAGGCACATCATCAACGTGAATTCCGCGAGCTGCAATGTCCGTGGCAACAAGAGCCGAGGCGGCTCCACTGGAAAACGCTGCCAAGTTCCGCTCACGAGCCGCCTGAGACAAGTTTCCGTGCATGTCAACGGCATTGATTCCGAAGGTCTTGAGTTTGACTGCCAATTGCTTGGCGCGATGTTTTGTGCGTGTGAAAATAACAACACGCTCACTGCGCGCCAACTCGGCAACGGCTTCCAAGCGATTCGCATCATCAACGACCAGAACGCTGTGATCTAGAAGTACGGGTGCTTCAATTTCTGCAGCGTGCGAAACGGGGTTATTCAAGTAACGCGAAACGATGGCGTCAACTCCCCCAGCCAATGTGGCGGAGAACAACATCCGTTGTCCGACCTTTGGTGTGGCATCAAGAATCCGCTTAACCATTGGCAAGAAACCTTGATCTGCCATATGGTCCGCTTCGTCAATAATCGTGATTTCAATACGATCAAGCTTTGCGTCACCTTCACCCATGTGATCGACTAAGCGACCTGGGCAAGCCACAACAATTTCTGCACCAGCGCGTAGACCATCGCGCTGAGGTCCATGACCCACACCACCGAAAACGGTGATCACACGTAATCCGCAGGCTGTTGCCAAAGGATCAATGACTGCTGCGACCTGACTTGCGAGTTCACGTGTCGGAACAAGAATCAAAGCGCGGGGTCGGTTGGCCTGACGAGCAACCTTGGTAGCTGCCAAACGGGCAATCAAGGGCAAGGCGAACGCCAGAGTTTTTCCTGATCCTGTGCGGCCTTGGCCCAAGACATCGCGACCAGCCAACGAGTCTGGCAAGGTGACGCTTTGAATTGAGAACGGCTCGGTGACTCCACCAGCGGCAATGATGCCAGCCAAATTCGCAGGAACGCCAAGTTTGACGAATCCATTATCGGGACCAACTTCGATTGCGATCACCGAAGGCTTCTTGGGAGCAAAGTTTGAAGCAGCAGTTGAGCCGCCTTCAGGACGAAAACCGCGACGGTCATCACGACGCGCCGCGGACTTATTACGGGATTGATTGTTGGGCTTAGTGCGCGCCTTGCCTGCGGTGGCACGGCCACTTGAAGCTGCACCAGCAGTCGTAGAGGTACCGTCAGAACGACGTCGGGGCGTGGTCGGACGACCAGTTGAAGTGGATGGGGACATGAGGGGTGTTTCCTTTGACAGGTGCCGCGAACCTGTCTGGGATGACACGCATCGCTCGGACGAACCTTCGTCCCGGCTGCGTCACCCTACCCGCAGCACCATCACAAACGGGTGGATCTATGAAATCAGGGTGAGTCCGCGCATGTCACCTTCGGCACGCCATTGCTCTAAGACCTGCACAAAGGCCACAGGCCCGCCTCCGTAGCTACCACTTTGCACACCGCGCGCAGCGGGCTTTCCTTCGTTGTTGTAGTAACCGGGAGTACACGATTCCAAAAACTGGATGTTGTTCTGGGACAAAGAAATAATCCGCTCCACCCACCACTCTTCAGATTTTTCGGTGACTTCAATGCGCTTGATGTTATTCGTTTGAGCGTGCTCCAGAATGTGCGCAATATGCCGCGCTTGTTCCTCAAGCATGTGTGGGAAGTTGACGGTGAATCCAGACTGCACCCCACTCACAATGAAACAGTTCGGAAAGCCATGACTGTGAAAGCCATGGAAAGTACGCGCCCCATCTTGCCAATGCTCAGTGAGTGACTTTCCGCCGATTCCATAAATCTCATAACCAGCGCGACGACTGAAGTTTGTTCCCACTTCAAAACCAGTGGCATAAATCAAACAATCAACTTCATACTCAACGCCCTTGACTACGACACCTTTTTCAGTGACGCAGTCCACGCCTAGGCCATCGGTATCAATTAATTCAACCGTCGGCCTATTGAACGTCGCCAAATAATCATCATGGAAACATGGTCGTTTACAGAACTGTCGATACCAGGGCTTGAGATGTTCGGCCGTGCTGGGATCACTGACAATGTTTTCCACGCGGGAACGAATCTGTTCCATCTTTTCAAAGTCAGCTAGTTCAAGATTGCGCGCCAAACCTTCTGGCGAGAGATCGGGACTGGCGTCTTGGCGTAAGCGAATCAACAAATTGCCAATGATGTCGGTCCAACCGTCATTGACTAGGTCAACTTCAGCGAAACCTCCACTGACTAAAGCATTGAAATTATTCATCCGCTCTTTTTGCCAACCTGGTTCGAGGCTCGCTGCCCATTGCGGATCTGTTGGGCGATTATTTCGCACATCAATCGACGAAGGGGTGCGCTGAAAAACGAACAATTGGTCAGCATTCGCTCCAAGATGGGGCACACATTGAACGGCAGTCGCGCCAGTTCCAATAATTCCGATGCGCTTCCCTTTGAGTTTCGATAAACCGCCGTTTGAATCACCACCGGTGTACTCATAATCCCAACGACTGGTGTGGAAAGTGTGGCCCTTGAAGGTTTCTATGCCTTTGATGCCTGGCAACTTTGGCCGATGTAGCGGCCCATTGGCCATGACCACATAACGGGCGCGCATTTGATCGCCACGATTAGTACGAATGACCCAGCGCAACTGCGCCTCATCCCAACGCAGTTCAGTGACCTCGGTTTGCAAACACGCATTGCGATAAAGATCAAAATGTCGAGCGATGGCTCGACTGTGCTCCAAAATCTCCGGCGCCTGAGAATACTTTTGAGTCGGGATGTAGCCGATCTCTTCTAACAATGGCAGGTAGATATACGACTCCACATCACAGGCCGCTCCTGGATAGCGATTCCAGTACCACGTGCCACCGAAGTCGCCACCCTTTTCAATCATCCGAATATCTTCAATGCCTGCTTCACGCAAACGTGCGCCTGCCAACAACCCGCCGAAGCCACCGCCAATAACAGCCACCTCTACTTCGTCGAAAAGTGGCTCACGGGTCACCGAGTCCATGTATGGGTCTTGAAGATATTCGGCGAAGTCAGAGATATCGGTGTACTGCTCGTTACCTTCGGCACGCAGACGCTTATCACGCTCAAACCGATATTTCTGACGCAATTCTTGTGGATCAAATTCTGTTGTCGTCATCGTTCCCCCAGTGAGATCAAAATTTACTTCAACAAACTCAGCGAGTCGTGATCGAGACATAGATGTCCGTATTGCGTGGCCATCGTCACGAAAAGATCATCCCCGCGTTCAGTGCGCGCCGCCATTGAGGTAGCCAAGACAGTAATAATCAGACCCCATAAGGCTCCGAAGCGATAATCCCGCCAACAGGTTGCCTCGTCATAAGTCACACCCGCAGCGTTCAATTTGGAACGATACGAATCCACAAGTTGTTGTTCGACCTCACGTCGCCGTTCGGGCGAAAAACTTCCTGCGATCATGTAGGCAACGTCAACCATGCCGAGACCCTCATTGGCAGTTTGCCAGTCGACAACGACCAATGGTGGAGCATCTGGACTCCGAGCGAACAAAAAGTTATCCGGACGAAAATCATAATGAGCCACCGTCAATGGACTTCCCGAGCCGAGCGCCCATGCACCGACCATCGGGGCAAAGTCTTCAATCACTTGACGGATGGGTAACTCAAGACGCGAACCCAAGCGCTCAATAAAGGCAGGCAACAAGAGACCGTAAATCATTGCTAACTGCATCGAACGTTCTTCGGGGGTGGAAGGGTTGGCCCCCGATTGGGCCAGCGTCGGATCGCCCCAGCGCGGAGCATGCAAGAGAACAGCTTGATCAATCGCTAACTCTGCTTCAGCCATTGTGAGACCAACGAACTGATCACCTTGCTCGGAGCCTGAAAGATCCTCCATGATCAAGCAGAACTCTTGGGCTTCAAGATTGAGTGCCGCGTGATAACACTTCGGCGCACGGATCTTTACTGTGTCGGCAATACGGGTGTAAAAGTTGTGCTCAGTGACGTAGGCACTTCCTCCAAAACCAGTCGCCCGCGCAGTTGCATCAAACGAAGGAAACTTGCCCATCAACGTTGATGGACGGCCACTCGGATCATCCCACGTCAGGCTGAAGCGGGCGTTGCAACCTGTTTGCCCAGTACCGACGAAACCCTCAAATGTGCACTGAGTAATGGTCGCCTCACCCCGCACCCCCGAAGCCTCTAAAGCCTGGTTCATCCACGCAGCATCGATGGTCGTTGGGTCACTACGAATATCAAGAATTTCCCCCACATGACAACCGTAGACGCAAAACTCTCTAGCCTCCTAATGGTGAGTCTTGTATCAGGAATTCGAGTCGGTGTTCAATTACCCGAGGTGGAGCGTGAGGTCCGTTGGCCGGAATATGTCGCCATGGCGCAGGCCGCTGAAGCGGTCGGATTTGATTCCATGTGGGCTGGCGATCACCTCATCTATCGTGACGCTGGGCAACCAGAGCGCGGTCCATGGGCGGCGTGGACGCTGCTATCGGCGTTGGCCAGTGTGACAACCACGATTGAACTCGGACCCCTCGTCGCCTGCCTCGGTTTTCATCCCCCGGCCGTCATTGCCAAGATGGCAGCCAGTGTTGATGAGGTCAGTAATGGACGTTTAATTCTCGGTGTCGGTGCGGGGTGGAACCAACCAGAGTTCACGGCTTTTGATATTCCCTTTGATCGGCGAGGCGCGCGATTCGAAGAAACCTTCAAGATCGTTCAGACATTGACATCGGGTGAGCGATGCACATTTCTTGGTGACTTCAACCAAGTGCACGATGCAGTCCTTCTGCCAACGCCATTGCGTTCAATACCGCTGATGATCGGTTCGATCGGTGAGCGAGTCCTGCGCGCAGCATTGCCCAAGGTGCAGTGGTGGAACACATGGTTTGATTGGTACGCCAATAATGCCGATGGCTTCAATACCCTCAATCAGCGCATTTCAAAAATCGCCACCGAAGTTGGACGTGACGACAAGACATTATTGCGGAGCGCATGCCTGCTTGTCGTGACAGAAAGTTCAGCGGGTGAACGACCAGTCCCCACCGATTACCATTCCGCCACACTCGGTAATGTGCGCCAACAGATCATTGAGTTGCGAGACGCAGGCGCTGATGAAGTGATCCTGGTGTCTGATCCGATCAACGAATGGTCAATTCGAACTTTGGCTGAAGTTCTCCGCTGAACAACGACTACGCAGGTCTGTGCAAGACCGCATTCGTCACGGTCACGATGATCGCTTCGCCATCAACCACGGCGACCCCATCGGCGACGACCGAATATCGAGCATGTTCATGGGTATATTTCTCATCACATGGCGCCCACGTCAGGGTGACTAGTTGATTGCTGACAACGTTAGCTAGAGGCGTGCGTCCTGTTTTCTCAAAACGCAGCGTCGCTCCGTTGATCGTTGGTCGCAATGCCACGACATGCGAACGCTCACCATTGTGAGTCACGAGATACACGAACTCTCTGCCGAGAAGATGTTCTGATAACGCATCGGGAACAATCTTGACGCTCAACGGTGACTGCCCCACGAATCCCAATGGGTCATAGCGTCTGACGGCAAACGATGTGCCGGCTTAAAATCTTCACCCGTGTAATAGGCCACGGGGAACAATACGGTTTGAGTCCAATCATCAGGAATGCCCAACAATTCTGAAATCGCTTGTTCTTGGAATAGATGAATCGTTGTCCATGCAGTTCCCAGTCCGCGCGAACGCAACGCCAACATGAAGCTCCATGCCGCAGGGAGGATCGACCCATATGTGCTGGCCTGAGCAATCACCATCGGCACCGACTCGACTCGGCCACGCACGCAGGCGATCACAAAGACTGGCACTTGCTCAAGAATCTCGCCGAGGTAACCAGCTGACTCCATCACCTTGGGCATCACATGTTCACGCGGATCACCCGGCTCAAGAGGTGGCGGATATCCCGAGCCCGCCATCATTTCTCCACCACTGCGATATGCGTCGGCGATGAATTTCTTTTTTGCTCGATCAGTAATCACCACGAAGGCCCAGTTCTGTGCATTGGTTCCCGTTGGGGCTTGCATGGCGATATCAATGCAGTCCGCGATCACTTGTGGCTCAACCTCACGGGTAAGGTCGAGTCGCTTACGGACTGACCGAGTAGTTGTGAGCAGTTTGTCGGTGGCGATGTGATCAATGGTCATATGTGGAGATTAGGTCAGCGGCTAACAACGAGGCGCAGCGACTGCCTACCTTCACCAAACCTAATACCCGAGTGGTTTTGTCGGGATTAGCACCTAGGCTCGGGGATGGAGTGTGTTCGGTCCGCCGAACCTTGATCTAGGAGAAAACAAAATGACCGTTCGCCTCGGAGACGTAGCCCCCGATTTCACCGCCGACACCACCCAAGGAACAATCAGTTTCCATGAATGGCTCGGCGATTCATGGGGCGTGCTTTTCAGCCACCCCAAAGACTTCACCCCCGTATGCACCACCGAGCTCGGTTATGTGGCCAAGATCAAGCCCGAATTCGACAAGCGCAATGTCAAGGTCATCGGACTATCGGTTGACTCAGTTGAAAGCCACATCAAGTGGGAAGGCGACATAGGCGAAACTCAAGGCACACCCGTGAACTTCCCAATGATCGGCGACACCGATCGCAAAGTTGCTGATCTCTACGACATGATCCACCCCAACGCCAACGACACGATGACCGTGCGCAGTGTGTTCGTGATTGGTGCCGACAAAAAGATCAAGTTGACCATCACCTACCCCGCTTCGACGGGTCGTAACTTTGATGAGATCCTGCGCGTCATTGACTCGTTGCAGTTAACCGCCAAGTACAAAGTCGCAACTCCAGCCAACTGGACTGATGGCGGCGATGTGATCATCGGTGCAGCAGTCAGTGATGACGAAGCAAAAACATTATTCCCACAAGGTTGGAAGACCGTCAAGCCATACCTGCGAGTTCTGGCCCAGCCAAAGAACTAGTTACATATTCAGCCAGTTTCGTTCGACCCAGTCGCGTACCTGTGGAGCCAAAAGCTCAAGGTGAGTGGCTGGGTCGTTGCGTATCAGCGTGGCACTAATCGGCACATGCGCCCTCTCAGGGTCACAGATCAGAGGCTGTGCCCCGAGACGTCGTGCCAACTCGGCAATATAAAAATCGCTGGAGACCACAACGTCTGGTCCCTTTGCAGACGGTCCGGATGTGATGGGCCATTTCGACTGTAGAAGTTCAATCCACCGCGCCCACAAGTCTTGATCATCCCAATCGTTGTGCAAATCGTGCTCCACCTGCACGACGTGGGCCGCAGGATGTAACTCTTGTAACCATTGTGCCCGAAGATGCCCAGGGACAGCCTCACCTTGTTTGGTATTGACGAAAACGACGACCTCAGTGCATCGTTGCTGGGCCCACTCAATCATGTAGGAGTGCCCAAGATGAGGTGGGTCGAAACGCCCAATGATCAATCCACTGTGATGCACGAAATCACCCTAGGACCAGTGCAGGTTCTGAGTAAAACCACAGGCAGAATATGTATATGACGCAAGTTGCCTCCCACCCCGCTGCTGCAGCCCTCAACGCCTCAAAGATTTATGGCAAAGACGACAGTGAGGTACGGGCCCTCGACGACGTCACTGTGGACTTCCAACTCGGCCACTTCACTGCCATCATGGGTCCTTCGGGTTCCGGGAAGAGCACCCTGATGCATTGTCTGGCCGGTCTTGATTCGCTCACCAGTGGGCGCGTTTGCATTGGTGATACAGACCTCGCACAACTTGATGATAAGCAACTGACAACTCTGCGGCGCGAAAAGGTTGGCTTCATATTTCAGGCTTACAACTTGATTCCGACACTGACAGCTCTCGAAAACATCACCCTGCCGATGGATCTCGGGGGTCTCAAACCCGAACAGGAATGGCTCGACACGGTCATTGACGCCATGAATCTGCGGAATCGTCTGAGCCATCGCCCGAGCGAACTTTCAGGTGGACAACAGCAACGTGTCGCAGTTGCCCGCGCACTTGCAAGCCGACCACAAATCATTTTCGCTGACGAACCAACTGGCAACTTGGATAGCAAAACCGGAGCCGAAATTCTCTCGTTTATGAAACATGCAGTCACTGATTTACACCAGACAATTGTCATGGTGACTCATGATCCATTGGCGGCAGCGTACGCGGACCGCGTTGTCTTTCTCGCCGATGGACGGGTTGTGGATGAACTTTCACAACCGACTTCGGCACAAGTCCTAGACCGCATGAAGCGTCTCGGAAACTAAAATGGTTTCACCTGTCGTTCGACTGACCGCACGCGGCGTTATGGCGCGAAAGTTCCGTATTCTGTTGACAACTTTGGCTGTCGTGAGCGGTGTGGCATTTGTGTCAGGCGCTTTTGTCCTCACCGACAGCGTGAAATCCGCGATTGATAATTTGTTTGAAGAGTTACGTGGCGATATTGATCTTGAAGTGCGAACCACAATCGCCTTTGGCAATGAGGCCCGAGGAGAACGTGATCCCGTCCCACTTTCCCTTTTGCCAGAAATCTCCAAGATTGAAGGGGTGCGACTTGTTGAAGCAAACCTCAGACGGTCTGCAACAATCATCAAAGCCGATGGTGAACCACTTCAAGTTTCTGGTCCAGCCTTTGGTATTGCATGGGATGGACCCGATGGTCTCGACGGGCGAACTTTGATCGCTGGTACGGCACCGACGGGACCCAAAGACGTCGCCATTGACAAGGGTTCTGCCAAACGCGCTGGCTACGAGATTGGTGACATCGTCACAATTGTCGGTCCAACAGGAACAGATCAGTTCACTCTTGTCGGGCTCACAGGTACTGGTAATACCAACGGAGGTGGAGGCGCAAGTATCAGCGCGTTCAATCCCAACACAGCCAATGACTTCCTTGATGCTCAAGATCAAGCAGACAGTTTATTGATCGGTGTCCTTCCTGGTTTTTCACTGAGTGATGTTCAGGCATCCATCGAAGAAATATTGCCAGAGTCAATCGAAGTGATCACTGGGGTGCAAGCGGCCAAAGAAATTTCTGGCTCAATCAACGATGTCATTGACATTTTCGGCAAGGTTTTACTTGGCTTCGCAGCAATCTCACTATTCGTCAGTGCCTTTTTAATCTTCAACACATTTGCCATCATCGTCAGTCAAAGACTTCGCGAACTTGCGCTGATGCGTGCTGTCGGCGCCAGTACTCAACAAATTCGTGCCATGATTATCGGCGAAGGTCTGATCATCGGCATTATCGCCACTGGACTCGGAATTCTCGGTGGGCTAGGAGTCGCCCAAGGCATCACGGCGCTCTTCAACGCTGCCGGAGCAGCCTTCCCCACCGCCGGTTTGACATTGTCATTGCGCACGATTTTGGTTTCCGTGTTTATTGGTATCGGCGTGACAGTCACGGCCGCAATCGTGCCCGCTATTCGTGCAAGTCGTATTCCACCCGTGGCTGCGATGCGACCCGAACTTGGCTTCTCTGCCCTGCAACGTAGTAAGCGACTCGTCGTGGGCCTCACCACTCTGCTTGTCGGCATCGCCCTTTTCAGTATCGGATTATTCGTGCAACCTGGGGGCACAATCGTCACCCTCGGGAGTTCTGCAATCGGTGCAGTCATGTTATTCCTCGGCGTTGCCAGCCTGTCCACGACGATCGCCGCTCCTGCGAGTCGCCTCATCAGTCGAATTCTGCCTGTGCCTTTTCGACCCATGACACGCTCGGTTCCTGGTCGCCTTGCCAGCCGGAATGCACAGCGCACACCGCGCCGCACTGCTTCCACGGCCTCTGCGCTGATGGTCGGACTGGCCTTGGTCAGCACCGTTTCGGTGGTCGCTGCCTCGGTGAAGAAATCGTTCACCGAGCAATTGCAGTCTTCAGTCACGGCAGATTTTTTCATTACCAACCTGAGCTTTCAAGGGTTGCCAGTGGCCTTTGCCGAACGCCTAGATGCGCTGGATGAATTGGGTTCGGTCAGTCCTTTTCGAGCCACGCGCGCTCTCGTGAACGGTGAGGAAAAACAAATCGGCGCCGTCAAGCCTGAAATGGGTGACATCGTTGATGTGGGTGTCATCGAAGGAAGCATTGAATCACTGGCTGAGGGAAAGCTCTTGTTGCACAAAGACCCAGCGCGCGACCTCGGTCTCGGAATTGGCGATTCTCTTGACATCACCTGGCAAAATGGCACGACTGCAACGCTCATCATCGGTGGCATTTACACCGAAGCCGCCGTTGCGGGAAACTGGTTGATCGGTCTCGAGACTCTCAGCCAAGCCTCCAAGGCCCCACCTGTCGATTTCTTCATCGGTGCCAAAATCGCTGATGGAGTGAGTGTTGAAGATGCCCGAGCCGCTGTGGAGAAAGTCGCCAAAGATTTTCCAAGTGCTGAGGTGCAAGATCAGTCTGAGTTTCAAAAATCACAAGAAGACCAACTGAACCAGTTATTAGCGATCGTTTATGGGCTTTTGATATTCGCAATTTTGATTGCCGTACTGGGGATCGCCAACACCATGGCCCTATCGGTCTACGAACGCACGCGTGAATTTGGTTTACTCAGAGCGGTCGGGATGAGTAAGCGACATCTCAAACGATCCGTACGTTGGGAAGCGATTATCGTGTCTGTCTTCGGTGCCACACTCGGGGTCGTTGTCGGTATTCCACTTGGAGTTTCTGTCGCCATGGCGTTACCCGATTCATTTGTTACTACGACTCAGATTCCGGTCAATACCATTGTGGCTATTTTGCTGGCCTCAATCGTTGTCGGCATCGTGGCGGCAATCTTTCCAGCTCGCAGAGCGGCCAAACTTGATGTACTTGCCGCCATCGCAACGCAATAGGAGATACGGATAATGCACAACCCAATCTTGTTCTCCGATGACATGGCGCAGTTCTTGCAAGAGAACCATCTCGCCACTTTGACAACGATGCGTGGCGATGGTTCCCCTCATGTAGTGCCCGTAGGTTTTTCTGTTGACATACCCGCGGGAATTGTACGAATCATCACTTTTTCAGGATCTGTCAAGACCCGCAATGCCGCACGCGGTGGACGGGCCGTCGTTAGCCAGGTAGATCGTGGACGTTGGCTCACTCTTGAGGGCGTAGTGCGTTTAGCGACCGACTCTGATTCTGTAGCACTCGCGGTCGAGGGTTACGCCCGTCGATATCGCCAACCTAAAGAACGCGCTGACCGGGTAGCGATTGAAATCACCGTTGACAAGATCATGGGAAACGCCTAAAGCCGTTTATTGATTAGCCAAAATCCCTGACATCATTGATGATCTGTAATTTCTTGCGAGCAGCAATGGCATCGGAAATAAACAGCAATTCAGCGGGATGTGTCGGCGTGTGATCTCCCTGAATCAAATCAGTTGGAAGAAGTCGTCGGTCTAACCGTTGCTGGCAATCAGGACACCAAAAGATGGCCCGTCGTTGCCCGCCCTGAACTTTGCATTCGATTGTTCCATGGCATCGATTGCACCGCTGTCCATTTCGTCCATATACCGACGATGAAGTGTCATGAGGCAAGCGAGAAATGCGTGCCGCTGTCTCCACTAAGGTTTCGCAATCCTCGTAAGACAGGTCACCGATTTTGGCAAATGGGCTGAGGCCGACGGCCCACAAAGTTTCACTTCGGGCGACGTTACCCAAGCCACTGATCACCGATTCGTCGGCGAGGACATCAACGACCATCTCTGATTCATCGTGATGTTGTAAAAGATTCCGAGTGCACACAGCCATGTCGCAACGCACCTGAGAAATATTTGGTCCTACTCCACCCGACTGCGGATGTCGCCCGCGATTTGGCGCGCGAAATGTTTCAACCTCAGCAGCATCAAAACAAACGGCGACCCAATCCGCCACTTCAATGACGACTCGTGCCCGATGAGTTTCCTTGCGCCATTGTTCGCCAACACGATATAAATGCCATTGACCGGTGAAGCGCAAAGATGTTGACAAGATGATTCCGTCATCCCATTGAATATCAATGTGACGACCGCTGCATATGACTTTTTCAATCACACTTTGCTCAAGTGGCGCGGGTCCAATCGTGGACATTGCATCAAAACGAAGGGTCGACATACCCACGAGAGCCGTACGCAGTTTGGCGGCCGAATGAAGGATGTGACGTTTCGTGGCGATATTCCAAGAGTAAACGAACTACGAGGTCATTTTGAGGACATCAGCGGAAAAACCCGCTACCGTAAAACTCGTTATGGATGACCGAATCACAGATTCTGAGCGGGCCATGATGGAGCGGGCAAAGGCCCGGCATGGTTCGCTTGGTGCCATGGTTTTCAGCGGCATGCTTGGACTGGAAAAAATCCTCGGTCGCAAGCCAAAAGATGAAGGTGCTGTCATCTGGGAAGCCTCAGGTGAACCCGAGGACATTGACGCCGACGGAATTTCTATTGACATCGAGGACGGGACTCAAGTGGTCTCGCACCCGAATTCTCAAAGAGAGCCCCGACGGATTCGCAAACGCCGCTCAGGGACGACAACCGACTAGCAACCTCTACGGCAACTTGCCAACATGCGCCAATCCAAGACGCAATAGACGATCCTGTCCACCAGTCATATCCGCGGCGATTTTGCTGCTGGCGGCTTCGGCGGGCGTAAACCAAGCCAGGTTCAGGGCTTCCTGGGTGGGCGTACAGTCCCCCGACACGGGAACCACATAAGCCAAGCTCACGGCGTGATGGCGCGGGTCCACGAATCCGCTGATCTCTGGGTCGGGGAAATACTCAGCGATCGTGAAAGGCGATGGGTTGGGAGGAATGTGCGGCAGGGCCAGCGGTCCCAAGTCTTTTTCTAGATGCCGAACCAGTGCATCGCGAACTCGCTCACCGTACAAAACTCGACCAGAGACCAACATTCGGCTGATTGAACCATCCGACGCCACCTTGAGCAATAAGCCAACCTCGGTCACCCGGCCGTGTGAATCCACCCGCACGGGAATGACATCCACATATACCAACGGCACATTGGCACGCACCGCCGCTAAGAGATCGGGGCTGAGCCATGCTGTTCGGGTATCGATCTGGTCACTCACGCCTTCTAGTTTCTCAGATTCCACCACCGCGTGTGCGCTATTGACCTGTGACGCTGAAGAAATCTTGAATGGTTCAGACAGGGCGGAGGAATCTCTGGCGGGCAGCCTCAACCTGTTCACGAACAAAGCACTCGGCGGAGTGGTCATTGACTAACCCGAGGGACTGCATGAAGGCGTACATCGTTGTGGGTCCAACAAAACTCCAGCCCCGTTTCTTGAGATCCTTGGACAAGGCAGTTGATTCTGGAGAAGTCGCCCGCAGATCCAACGAAATACTCTTGGGCTCAAAACCCCAGATGTAGGTCGCCAGTGATCCCACCTCCTCAATGAGTTTGAGACATCGCTGCGCATTGTTAATCGTGGACCCAATCTTGCCGCGATGGCGAACGATTGTTGCATCCCCCATTAGACGCTCAATATCTCTCTCATCAAAACCCGCGACTTGGTCAACGTCAAAGCCACAAAATACCCGCCGGAAGTCTTCACGCTTATTCAAAATTGTGCTCCACGACAATCCACTCTGAAAACCTTCAAGACATATCTTTTCAAAGAGATGGGTGTCATCCGCAGTCGGAAAACCCCATTCGTTGTCGTGGTATTGCGACATCAAACCAGGCGCAGAACCCCATCCACATCGCTCCACATTTTTCGAACTCATATGCATATCTATAGTCGCCACCTATAGTGAACTCATGGCTCGACGCTGGTCTTATTGGCATATTCTTTTTTTGATCGTGGCCGTGACACTTCCGTCGTTGATTTTCCTTGGCCCAACGGTGTTCAGCCCGAACCTCATCAACCTCATTGATACGTCAACAGGACCTGAACTGGCGGCACCAGTGCCTGAACCAACAATTAATGAACTCAGCAACATGGAAGGTTTGACAAGCGACGAAATCATCGCCCAAGTCAAAAAGCAAAATCTCTGGAATGCAGGCGAAGATACAACGCGTTCATTTGACATCATCGCTCAGATTCAACCCGATCATTCGGTCGTCATCACCGAAAAGATCACGCAAATATTCCGTACCGATCGTCATGGAATTGAAAGATCTATCCCTATTGAGTACAACGGACTAGGAAGCCACGTTATTCGGGCCATGCAAATAGCAACGTCTGAAGGAACACCCGATTTACTCGAGATCTCCGATTTAGGGGGCGCAGTTAACGTGCGAATTGGCGATGCCGCTATCACCATCACTAATGCCCACACCTATGAACTCAGTTATCAAATTGAAGATGTGCTAGTCATCAATGGCGATACCGCCACGTTGCCGCTTGATGCCATCACTGACTGGCGCCAAAGCATTGACTCCCTGACTTACACAGTGATCGGACCAGGCGAGCCGCTTGATGCGCGTTGCTATCAAGGTGCAATGAATACACAGAATCCTTGCGATGAGAATGTGACGACTCAGGATGGTGCGACATTCGCAGCAACCAACCTTGCCGCCAATAGTGCCTTCACGGTTGAACTAGATTTTCCGAGTTCTGCGTTTAACGCCCTGCCAACATTGATTGACCGATCACAAGCAGTTCCGATGGCAGTGATTGCGATTGTGTTGATGTATCTCGCACTTGTCGGAGCAATCTTTATCAACCTCACGCGTTACCGTCGCCAACGCGCAATGGCGATTGCTGGAATTACCGAGACATTTTCGGGCCCGATGTCACTCGACCTGCCCGACCGCATCCAACGACCAATCTTGCCTCCGCCCCCACCTGGATCGCTATCAATTGTGACGACCACGACGACCCAGGAGATGCCCATTGAGTTTGTTCCACCAGTGAACCTTGACCCCGCATGTTTGTTACGAATCAAAGATGGCCATAAAGCCAACGTGAACCAAATGATGGCCTCCACATTGGTTGATCTTGCTGCCGACGGTGTGATCACCCTCAATCAAGTGAAGAACCAATGGGTCGTGAGCCGAATTGCACAGCCGCCACGTCAGGTTAAAAGTTACGAACTCACACTTCTCACCGCTTTGCTTGGTGATACCAACGAGTCCGTTCTTTCGAAGAAAAGTACCGCGCTGGCCACAAAAGTGAAAACCTACGTTCAAGAGGTTGATGCTCAGTTACTCGAACTTGGATTACTGTCTGGGAAAACGTTGTCAGCAAGCGCACGCGTACGAGGTGGAAAGCTCATCTCACGAGCGATTCTCACCGTGATCATGATCGTTATTGCAATGTTTGCTGCGGGTATTGGTTCTGCCGCTAATGGTCTCGTGTTTTTGCTTCCCTTCGGTGCCATCGTTATCGGTGGCGTGATCTTGATTTACGGAGCCCTGAGCGAGTCTGGGCAAATGAAGGCATTCACCACACGGGGACTCGGCACCGCCGTGCGCGCCGAGGGTTTTGAGCGTTTCTTCCGCGAAAGCGAATCGGCACACGCGCAAGCCGCCGATCGAATGGGATTAATGCGTGAGTACATGGGATACGCCGTTGCGTTCAATGCGGTGACGACTTGGGTCAATGCCATGCCGCAAGCACAACTTGAGCAATGGAATATGAATACCTCCCCGTTGTTATTCGCAACATTACCCAACCAATACATCTGGAGCAGTTCAACTAGAACGGCCTATACCCCTGTCAGAACAGCAAACTCCAGTGGTTTCAGTTCTGGCGGAGGCTTCAGCGGCGGTGGCGGAGGCTTCGGTGGTGGCGGCGGCGGTAGTTGGTAGTTAGTAATGAGTAGTCACCGTTTCGGTGATTCACCAGCAATCGTAGTTCGACGTAATTCTCGACGAAAGCCGCCGTAGTCATTCATCGCAAAGTGTTGAGTTGAACGATTATCCCAAATCACAACATCTCCCGCTTGCCATCTATGCCGATAACCGAATTTGGCATCAGTGCTGTGGAGATGCAAAAAGGCCATCAAAGATTGTGCCTCATCGGTTGTCATGCCATCAATATCGCGAACATAAGCCCGATTAAAAAATAAAATAGTGCGCTCAGTTTCGGGATGCCTCGTCACCAGTGGGTGCAATTGTTGTTCGTTCGCCGAATCATCACAAACGATCTCCATCCCACGCATTCCCGAATGCACGCCCTGCATCTTGGGTGAATAGGCATCGCGCGCTGAATGCACAGCATCTAGGACGTGGAGTTTTTCTTGCATCGCCCGATTCAACGCAGCCCATGCGGCGCTCATCGAAGTGAAGCAGGTGTCTCCACCCCAAGGCGGAACATCCACGGCCGACAAGATCGTAAATGAAGGGGGTTCAGCCTGAAATGAAAAATCAGAATGCCAAACGCCACCAAAATTAAAAGATGCCCCTTCGTCAGCCTCTTTGACGACCCGAATGACCTCCGGATATTCGTCCATCGTGGCAATAAACGGCACCTCGCCGAAAGGTCCAAGCCGAGCCGAAAACTGACTCTGTTGTGCTGGGTCGAGGCTTTGATTGCGAACGATGAGAACCTCGTGTTGGCAAATTAACGCCCGCAATTCGCCAAGTTCGACATCGCTGAGATCACACAGATCGATTCCAGTGACCTCGGCCGCTAAAACCCCCGTCATTGGTTGAACCTTGATTGGCATATCTGAACCCTAACTGCTCTAAGGTTGACGTATGTCAACAGTAGTGGTCCCTCGTTTCGGCGAATTGCTCAGTCCCTTCATCTCGCGGGTACCAGCAGTGGCCATGCCCAGATTTCTTGCCTTGCTCGAAAGAGGCGCCGCCAATCGCTACCGCATGTGGGCCGCTGAACTTCCGGAACATCACGCAGTGCTGATGGCCTGTGCTGATAGCGAGGATGAGATCGCTCATCGTATTGAGCAAGCCTTTGCCCTTGACGAGTCGTTGCGCGACGAGCTACTCGCGCCACTTCCTGAAGCTACACAGACGTATTACGACGCCTTTGCTCCATACGACATCTGGGATCAATTACGCATTCAAGCGAACGCTGAACGTCAGGGCGCTAACGCCTGGCGAGGTATCGCCGCTAATCATGGTGATCCAGATGTGGTCGCGGTCTTGCACTCATGTTCGGCACTAGAAGAACTCAGCGCCGATGCACTTGATGCCTTGATCGCCACGCACGCCCCCACCCACTAGTCATCAACTAGGATTTCCACGTGCCCGTTCAACGACTTTTTCGAACGTTGCAGGTGGCGACATTATTAATGTCCACGACTTACGGCGTGATGTTCACCATGCTTGATGATTACCGTGATGAATACGGAATCAGTGAGTCAGGGTTGGGATTTGTCTTGGCAATCGGTTTTTTCTCAGCCTTTCTCAGCCAAATATCAATTGCCCCACTAGCTGATCGCGGGCGGGCCAAGGCCCTTATGGTCACTGGGTTCCTCTTCGTCATCATCGGTTGCTTGATCATGGGATTTGGAGAGACCTTCCCAATCCTTGTTCTTGGCCGCTCACTGATGGGTATCGGAGGTGGAATGGCGTTGCCGGCATTGCGCAAAATCGTCATTGTCGCAGACCCAGAAAATCTTGGAGGCAATTTAGGAAAATTGCTCAGTGTTGACATTGCTGGTTTTGCCCTTGGTCCAGTCATTTCCGTTTTGACGGTTGACACTTTTGGGATTGCTGCCCCATTCATCATCATCAGCACTTCGGTTTTTGTGGTCACCATGATTCTTATTCGTGTTGATGTACCTGAAACTGCTCTCGCCGATCGTCCTCGTGAGCACTTGGCCTTTGATTTGCTTCGCATCCCTGCGGTGTCGGGGGCAGTCCTCATTGGACTGGCTCTGTTCTTAATGATCGGCACCTTTGACTCGTTGTGGTCCATCATGATGGACGACCTCAGCGGTCCTGAATGGATGGCCAACGCTGGGGTCAGTCTGTTCGCGCTTCCAATGATTGTGCTTGGCCCCATCGGTGGACGTTTAGCGCAACGTAAAGGCGCGTATCGCGTCGGCGCACTTGGCATGGTCATCGGTGCGGCGTGCATGGTTTTGTATGGCGTTCTCCCCAGTCCGTATCTCATGATGGGCGTATTTCTCATCCACATCATCAACGACGGTCTCACCGTCACGAGCACCGGCGTGGCGATCAGTTTGGCGGCCCCCGCTGAACGCCAAGCGGGAGCGCAAGGATTACTGGGCGGACTGCAAACTTTAACGGGTGGCATCGGCGCTTCATTTGCAGGTTGGAGTTACGACCATTTCGGTCGTGGCACTACTTTTTCAATCACCGCCATCACCATGATCGTGTTAGTGATGCTCGGACTATCACTCGCAGGCCCTAAACATCGCTCCGCACCCGTCCCCGTCCTAGCAATTGTGCCAACATCGTAAGTATGGGTTTGCGAGACGGTGACGGCTGGGTATTTTGCCAATGTGGCTTTCGCCATTGGGGACTCCACGGAGCAGCTGGTCTATTGATGGTTCGTTTCGACATGGGTGAACCCCACGTGTTGTTGCAATTGCGCGCAGGATGGACTCACGGCGGTGGCACTTGGGCGATTCCCGGCGGCGCATTGGACTCTCACGAGAACTCCATTGAAGCAGCCATTCGCGAAGCATACGAAGAGGCAGGAATTGACGCCCAATTTCTTGATGTCAAGGATACGTATTCGGACAATCATGGAAACTGGCGCTATGACACGGTCATTGCACATGTCACGGGCGACGTCGGTGCACACGAAGCAAACTATGAATCCGACGAAGTGCGCTGGGTCGGATTGTCAACAGTGGAAGATTTTGACTTACATCCTGGGCTGCGATCATCATGGCCCCATGTTCTGCCCAAGTTGAAAGCCACATTGCCTTCCTAATCGGCAATAAAACTGAGATATTCTGTGCGTATGACTGATCTCCCTCGCTTTGATCGTTCGGTTGCCAGTAGCGAAATTGTCCAAGCCCTCTCCACCGTTGGTTGCGCGATCATTGAACGTCTCGTGGACACCGATGTAGTGGACCATGTGCTCCAAGAAATGCAACCGTATATTGACGCCACGCCCTACGGCAGCGAAGACTTCACTGGCTTGCAGACAAAACGGACTGGCGCGCTATTGGCACGATCTCGTTCCAGTATTGATCTTGTCGCACACCCTCTTGTTCTTGACATTACCCAACAGATTCTCCATCCATATGCCAGCACATTCCAGTTGCATCTCACGCAAATCATCGCCATAGATCCTGGCGGTCAAGCCCAAGGGCTACACCGCGATCAATGGTGCTTTAATATGTTCCCCTTCCCTCCCGAGATGGATGTTGAGGTCTCAACAATCTGGGCGTTGGATGATTTCACCGAAGAGAACGGTGCCACCAGAGTCATCCCCAACAGTTTGCTTGATCCACCATCAGCCATCACCGATGATCATCGCGCCTTACCGGCAACGATGCCCAAGGGCTCAGTCGTTTTGTATACGGGTCGCACAATTCATGGAGGCGGAGCAAACCGATCGCAAAAGGTTCGACGCGCTCTCAATGTTGACTACATCCTTGGTTGGTTGCGTCAAGAAGAAAATCAATACCTCTCATGTCCGCCAGAAGTCGCTCGTGAACTACCGGAGCATGTCCAGAAATTGGCTGGCTACTCAATGGGGGCGTATGCCTTGGGTTATCAAGATGATATTCGTGATCCGTTTGCTGTTCTCAACGGTCGTGAAGGCGGGTCCTCTTTCGGTGGACTCGCTACGCCCGTACCCATTGTCAATGGATAATCAACAGGCATGAATTCAACAGCAGGACGCGAATTCGGCAAAGAAAATATCTATCTCCCAGGATTAGATGGATTGCGCGCCATCTCCGTTCTTGTCGTCGTGGCTTTTCATAGTGGCGTCATTGATGGGGGTTGGATCGGCGTTGATCTTTTCTTCGGCATCTCAGGATTCTTAATTACCGGTCTGATGGTTGCCGAATACGAGCGCAGCGGTGGCGTGGCCCTTGGCGCATTTTGGATGCGTCGCCTTCGCCGACTTGTCCCAGCGTTGATCATCCTCTTAGGCCTCATCACTTCATTAGTAAAACTTGATCAACTCAATGTCACAGCACGCAATATCTGGGGAGCCGTCACCTATTCCACGAACTGGGTGCACATCTTTGGTGGCACGAGTTACTGGGACGATTTTGCCACGCCCGACCCACTACGACATTTGTGGTCACTAGCGATCGAAGAACAGTTTTATGTCATGTGGCCAATTGTTGTTTGGTTTGTGCTCAAACGGTGGAAACCTACGACCCTTGGGAAAGTTGCGTTGCTTGGGGCCATCCTCTCGGCGGCTATTCAAGTCATCGGCATCCACGCGGGCTTGTCGATCGACCGTGTCTACCAAGGGACTGACACCCGCGCTGTTGCCTTTTTGATTGGTGCCGCCATCGCAACTCGTGGTTGGCCACCGAAGAAAGTAACCATTCCCACATGGATGCTCCCCACTTTCGCCCTCGCAGTTCTTGTCCCTGCTGCGATGTGGTTACCAGGAGACCAAACCTGGGTTTTCTCTGGACCGCTGATTGTGATTTCGCTCGCTGGCATTGCGGCAGTCGTTTATAGCACCACTACAGATAATCGTTTTCTCTCGTCACCAGTGCTTCGAACGATCGGTCGCTGGAGTTACGGCATCTATTTGTTTCATTGGCCATTAGTTGTTTCGCATAAGTTCGACGATCTGCACAGCATCACCCGATTTGTTGTGGTGACTTTGATTTCAGTCGTGCTGGCTGGTTTGTCGTATCGATTCGTTGAGTCACCGATTCGGCATCGACGGCTTCCACGTATCGGACTTCTAACATCTGCTGCGGTCGCCATTGTCATCGTCGTTATGAGTTTGATAGTTTCAACCCCACCTGCACCAGCACTTGACGTCAGCGTCACGCTTGCACCCCGACCAACAACTCTTGATTCAGTCCCTGTTGACCAACCTCAACGAATCATGGTCTTTGGGGATTCGCTTCCTGCGGTCGCCGCCGACGAATTGCAGACCGAAGCCGAATCGCTTGGTCTTGAAATTGAAGTTCGGGCCGATCCAGGTTGCGTTCCTTCCGAAGACACAATTGATCAGTACGGCAAACCAGAGTGCGTGACTTTCTTACAAGGAACTCGTGCTCGCGCTCAGGAACTTGATATTGATACGGCAATCATTTGGTGGGGCGGTACCGGCAAGGAGTTTTTTGAACACGGTCGCATGTATCAGTTCTGTGATGCCGACGCTCAAGAATTAACTCGCGATCGCATTCGACGTCTCGTCACATATTTTGAGGGCGTGGTATCGCAGGTCATTCTTGTTGCTCCAGTGCCGCGGCTTGATCAGTCTGCCGCAGACGTTGCTGGAACAGAATGTGAGATTGTTGCTTATGACGATGTTGCTGCAGAACTAGGCATAGCGGTTATTCGTCTTCGAGGCACCGTGTGCCCGTCATATCCCGAAGACTGCGATCGCATTCATCGCTACGACGGTCTGCACTACGACGGCGAAGCCGCTCGCCAAATCGCCAAACTCATTCTTGATGGCGTTACATAAAACGCAGCGAATCACCGGCAGCGACGACTCCAGGTTTGATGATCTTGGCGTACACCCCGAGGTTCTGATCTAACTCACGAATAATGTGCCGTAGCACAGCGCGGTCACCAGCGATGTCGCTCCCCACATCTCGAGTCACCATCACGCAACGCGGACATGGCGACTGAAACTCAATTTCACATTCACCGAGACGCGCTGTCTTGCCTGCCCACCCAAATTCGGGATGGCCAGTTTGCTCGCCCGTGTCAATCACCAGACTCGGACGAAAACGTCGCACATCAATCACCGAATCAGGCAAGGCCTGCCGCAATGAACGCAATGCTGAGGTCGTCATCACCATCAGTGGCCAGCAGTCGTAATAGGTTCCCGGTGGGGATTCAAACTCCATGACTTCTGGAGGAAACACCGAAAAATCAGGCAGCGGTTCGTCAGTATCGCGTCCGAAAACCCCGCGCAGTTCTTCCATCATGTCATCACTACTCGGAGCGCCGCGACGATAATGATCAAGATCAGATGCTGGACGCAAGTATTCAAGTTGAATATTTGCCCCAATCGCGCGACTGACCAAATCATTGGCCTGAGCGTCATCACTGCGCACCATGCTCCCATCAGGCAAGGTGATTTCAACGACCTCAGAACCATTGACAAATTGTGCCGACAGTTTCATGAGCCCGCCCAACTTCTTGGCGCCACGAATACCACCATTGTCAATATCTCGAACTGCCCAGAGGCGATCACCGACAATTCCTAACTCATTGATCAAACAAGACTCAACGGCGCCCCCCACCATTGACTTCACTGGGTAGACCCAAATCTCATTGACCGAAAGTTGGGTCACTGACGTTGGGTCCCGACTTTAAGATCTTTGAAAGGCATGTTTTTATCAACCATCGGTTCGCGAGGCAATCCGAGAACACGGTCCCCGATGATGTTGCGTTGGATTTCGTCAGTTCCACCGGCGATGTTCGATTGGAAACTGCTCAAAATGTAGCGTGCCCAATTTTCCCCACGACCTTCACCTTCCCATGCATCGCAATCTGCGCCAACTAAACGATTGATCAAGGGTCGGCTGAAGCGGGCAATAATGGCGCCGTGCAATTTGCCTAGTGAACCTCCAGGACCTGGCGCCTTGCCAGCTTTCATCTCGGCTCGAGTGCGCATCGAAACCAAGGACTTCACAGTCTCTTCGCAATACAGTTTCATGAGATCTTGACGAATAAGAGGATCGCTCAACTTGCCGTTATTCTTCGCAACATCAATCAAACGATCTGCCAAGTTGTGGGTCACGCCGCTTGACGAACCAGTGCCGATTGCTACTCGCTCATACATCAACATCGCCGTGGCTTGATTCCAGCCATTGTTTAGTTCACCCAATAGCCATGACTTCGGAATCCGCACATCAGTGAAGAAGACCTCGTTGAAATGACTTCCTCCGTCGATCTGGTGAATCGGACGAATATCCATTCCTGGTGCTTTCATGTCAACGATGAACATGGAGATTCCCGCATGCTTGGGAGCATCTGGGTTGGTGCGCGCAATCAGAACTCCATAGTCACTGACATGTGCCAGAGTCGTCCAGACTTTTTGTCCATTCAGAACCCACTCATCACCGTCAAGTTCTGCGCGAGTCTGCAGACTTGCAACATCTGAACCAGCGCCCGGTTCAGAGAACATCTGGCACCACATCGTGCGCGCCGCAATCAGGTCCGGCATAAATTCGCGCTTATGCTCCTCGGTTCCAAACTGATTGAGCACTGGCAAACACATGCCGTGACTAATCGTCAACTCAAAGGTCATGTCGGGATACTTGCCGTACTCTTCGCGATAAATCCGGTCATGAATACGGGTCAATCCCGCTCCGCCATATTCCTTGGGGTACACCAATCCAGCAAGGCCCGCCTCCGTGAGAGCAGCCTGGTATTTTTTCCCGATCATCAGCGAGGACTCGCTACGACGACCAATCCCCGAGGCATTCTGCTCAAGGAATTCACGCACCTGAAGGCGAAACGCCTCTGCTTGCTCTGGGGCTAGGACATCATCAGTTGAAGTTGAACTCATAATCTCAGTCTGCCATCTGGCGCCGTGGGCGTGCCTAATCGAAACACCACCCAGCGGGGGATGTACCGTTGAGACATGGAATCTGCAGTTTTTCGCCATGTCAGCGATTGCTCAACCGAAGAGTGGAGCAGTCCCGAGCGGGGTGTCGTACGTTGGTGGGAGCTTTTTGGGGGCGATGCCACTGCGACGAACGAGATGACCGTGGGAATCGCTGAAGTCCCAGTCGGGGCTGTCCCCCCTCCCCGCGGCCATTCCCATGACGCCTCAGAGGTGTACGTGATTTTGGCTGGCGAGGGCTACGTCGTCGTTGACGGTGTGCGCACTGCAGTCACTGAGGGCTCTGCAGTCTGGATTCCCGAAGGCCATGAGCATTACGCCGACAACACAGGGACAATTCCATTGAGATTGTTGTACGTCTTTGCTCGCAACAAATTCAGTGATGTCACGTATTCATTTCCTGGCGAACAGATAAAGGAAAACTCATGACACCAAAACCTGACATCAATCTCATCAGTCCCGAAACCTTTGCGGCCACCGGGCACCCGTGGGAGCAGTACGCGTGGCTACGCAAAAACGCCCCCGTGTATTGGCACGATGAACCAAATGGTCCTGGCTTTTGGGCGATCACCAAATATGAAGATGTGCGAACAATCAGTCGATTACCAAAAGTTTTCAGTTCATATGAAACCAGTGTGATGCTGCCCGACCCTGATCCCATGGGTCTCTACGCGCAACGTCTGATGATGCTCAATATGGATCCACCTCAACACGACCGATTTAAATTGTTGGTATCCCGCGGCTTTACTCCGAAGAATGCTCCCCTCTTGCGGCCAAAGATTGAAGAATTAGCACGCGACATCGTTGATGCGGTGCTCGCTAAAGGAGAATGCGATTTTGTCACCGAGATTGCTGGCCGTTTGCCATCTGGCTTGATCGCCGAATTAATGGGCATGCCACGTGCAGACGGTGAACGACTGTACGACCTCACCGAAATCATGCACACCAACGATGACGCCATTGCCCCACCAGAAATAAAGATGAATGCTGTCGGGGAGATGCTGGGTTATGCGCAATCAGTGGCAGACCTCAAACGCCAGAGCCCTGCGGACGATCTCGCTACGATTCTCGTCAATGCCGAAGTCGATGGCGATCATCTCACCGATGAAGAATTTCAATGGTTCTTCTTGTTGCTCGTCAATGCTGGCGGAGATACCACGCGCAACCTACTAGCGGCAGGTCTACAGTTGCTTTTCGATCATCCAGATCAACGGACCAAGTTGATGGGTGATCTTGATGGACTGCTCGGCTCAGCAGTCGAAGAAATGTTGCGCTTCTGCAGTCCCGTGACCCATTTCAAGCGCACCGCGATGCAGGACACCGTCGTCGGCGGACAGTCCATAAAGGCTGGTGAACGGGTTGTCATGTTCTATGGCTCGGCTAATCGCGACGAAGACATCTTTGAGAACGCCGATACTTTTGATGTCGCCCGTCACCCGAATCCACACGTGGCCTTTGGCGCCGGCGGGCCGCATCTCTGCTTAGGTATGCATGTTGCGCGAGTTGAACTTGCAGTGATGTTCCGCGAACTTTTAACCCGCATGCCCCACATTGAGGCAGGCGGTCCAATCGAAAGGATGCACAGCAGTTTTATTGCTGGTGTGCACCGTATGCCGATTAAGTACTAGGGCCCAACAACTTCTTTGAACTGCACGCGTAGGTCTTTCTTGAGGGCCTTACCCGAGGGGTTACGAGGAATGACCTCAATGAAGCGCACTGCTACTGGCTGCTTGAAACGTGCCAATTTGCTGGAGCAGTGAGTCAAAACAGCTTCTTCAGTGACCGAATCGTCCTTGCGAACAACAATCGCCAAAGGTGATTCTCCCCACTTGTCAGATGGGATACCAATGACCGCCACATCGCCGACACCAGCGAGACCCATAATGATGTTTTCAATCTCGGCGGGATACACATTTTCTCCACCGGAGATCATCATGTCTTTAATACGGTCCTGAATGAAAATACATCCGTCTTCATCTCGGATCGCGCCATCACCGCTGTATAGCCACCCATTCTTCAAACTCTCCGCCGTGGCATCTGGACGATTCCAGTAGCCAAGCATCATGTGTCCACCGCTGATTAAGACTTCTCCAGCTTCTCCAGCATCACATTCAGTCCCATCGGGACGCACCACCTTGACTTCTGATAAGAAGAACGCTTTACCCGTTGATCCTGCTTTGCTGATGGCATCTTCTTTTGAGGTCAGACAAGCAGGCCCACAAGTTTCTGTCAGTCCGTACACCTGATTGATCTCAATACCGATTTCTGCATAGGACATAATCAGCGACACAGGAACCGGAGCCGCGCCGGCCATCAACCAGCGAACATGCTCATGCTTGTATTTTGTCGGGTCATACACCTGACGCATAAAGTTCAACATTGCAGGCACGAAAAGACCGTTGTTGATGCGCTCTGAGTCAATAATTTCCCATACCTTCACTGGGTCAAAAGCACGCATCAATACATGTGTGGTACCAACGAAGATATTCCCAAGGGCTGGAGTCAGTGCACCCACATGGAACATCGGCATCGGATTGATGTAACGATCCCCCTTGGCTAAATCACTGGTCGTGCACATTGTCGATAGCGCCCAATATTGTGTGTTATGTGAGTGCATGACGCCCTTTGGCAAACCAGTGGTGCCTGATGTGTACATGATGTACAACAGGTCATCACCCGATGCCGTGACCGCTGGTTCGGTTGCGGGCATCGTCGCCGACTCAACAATGAAGTCACGAGCAAAGGGAGGCTTCGTTGAGGAGTCTCCGACATATAACCATGACTTAATGTCAGTGCGATCGCCACGGGACTGCAATTCGGAGACGTTGGCCGCAAACTCGGAACCGAAAACCAGAACGGTCGTTCCCGAATCCTTGAGAATGAATTCCAATTCGTCAGCAATTAATCGCCAGTTCAGAGGCACGATGACTGCACCAAGTTTGGCAGTTGCAAAGAAAGCAGTCATGAACTCGGAGGAGTTCATCAACAAAAGAGCGAC
>CAMAYS010000009.1:0-30404 GCA_945862545.1 Bifidobacterium breve
GCGGTCGCTGCATTGGGGATATCTTGGATGCCCGCACCAAAGCGACGTCCACTTCGTTCATTGAAGGCGCGATAGCAGACAACAACATCGGCCACGCCTGTGGCTACGGCCATTGCAGCCAGTGCCACAGTTCCACATGCCGCACCTCCGCCGTAGTGCACGCGACTGAAGTGTCGCAAACTTCCGATACCAACATGACGCGCAATTTCAACTTCGGGGTTATTGTCCGACGAGTACGTCACCATTCCGTCAACGTCACTGGGCTGCAGACCTGCATCCGCAATCGCTGCAGCAACCGCCTCTGAGGCCAAACTCATCTCACTGCGCCCAGATTCTTTGGAGAACTCAGTGGCACCGATGCCAACGATTGATGCCTTACCACCTAATTGATTGCCGATTCTTTTGATGCTCACGGCAACACCACCTCAACGGTCGCATTCATATGGTCACCCATTGAATTGGAACCCTTGACGGCGATCGTGACAGTTTTTGTCTGCTCATTCTTCTCCGTCACGCTGCCACCAATGATCATCGTGTCGCCGGGGTAATTGGGGGCTCCCAATCGAACTTTGACTGAACGGATAAAGCAATTAGGTCCGCTCCAATCCGTGACGAAGCGCCCAACAAAAGCATTGGAGGTCAAGATATTCATGATGATGTCTTGCGACCCGCGCTCGGCGGCCACTGTCGGATCATGATGCACCACCTGATAGTCGCGAGTCGCAATGGCAGTTGCCACAATCAGGGTACGCGTCAGCGGAATCTGGAGTTCGGGCAACTCATCAGCGATCTGAACGCTGGCGAATTCTTTGGTTGCGGGCAGGGTCGTCACTGTCAGGTCCGCGCAATCAAGTTGCCAAGGCGGGCGAGATGAGCACTGGCCGATCCGAGAACACTGGCGAGTTGGATGCCCCAGAGAAAATAACGATGTACCGGATAATCAACATCCGCTCCGATACCACCGTGTAGGTGCTGCCCAGCGGTCACAACTTGTTGAGCGCCTTCACTTGCCCAGTAGGCAGCCACGGCAACATCGCGTCGAGCATCAAAGCCTTCTGACAATCGCCATGCGGCGTTGAGCGCCGTGACACGCATCGCCTCGGTGGTGATGTAGGCATCTGCGGCCCGTTGAGTTGTGGCCTGAAATGCTGCCAACGGTTTACCAAACTGGAAACGTGAAGATAGGTGGGTGGAGACAAAGGCTAAGGAACCCTCGCAGACACCCACTTGCAGAGCAGCAAGAGCGGTCAGCGAGTGTTCGAAAACTGAACGAAGAGCTTCGCGACCATCAGTATCTGTTCCGTACCCGAGAAGGTTCTCAGTGGCGATGGTGAGATCAAAGTCAATGTTTCCCTGTGGTTCGTGATTTGTGGTTTTCACCGAGGTAACTGTCACTCCTGGTTGACGGAGATCAACAATAACGATGGCAAGTTGTTCACCGCTTTTGTCGGACAGTGTGATGGGCACTAATGCGATATCTGCGTGCTGGGCGAAAGGTACAGCGGGCTTATATCCGCGCAAAGTAATGTGATTGCCAGCGATGGTGCCAATGACTGTGGGGCGCATCACATCATTGGCTCCAGATTCAGCGAGAGCAATCGTGGTGATGAGTGTGCCTGAGGCAATTGCAGGGAGATACTTTTCTTGTTGTTCGGGTGAACCAAAATCGGTGATCGCCAATGCCACAACTCCCGTGCTCCACAATGGAACGGGAGCGACGTAGCGTCCCTGACCAATGAGGGCCAATGAAAGTTCGACGGCACCCATGCCACTTCCACCGTGTTCTTCAGGAACACATAGCGCGGGGATGCCGCTTGCCGATAACTGCTCCCACATCTGACGGTCGAAACCGTCACCTTTTTCTGCAGCCTTGATTCGTTCGACGGTGGCCTGCCCCTCAAAAATTTGCAGGGCTAAATCTTTAATAACTTGTTGTTCTTCGGAAAGATCAAAGTTCATGCGCTTGCTCCGTTACTTGACGAGGTCTCAACAATGGCGAAGGGGAGTTTCATATCGGGATCCGTTGATCGAATGTCAATCCGCACGCGGGCTCCAATAACAAGAGACTCAAGATCGGTGTCGGCGGAGTTCATCACCATGCGAATTTTCTCGCCGCCAGGGGCATCCACAGGATCAAGATCAACGAGCAAAATTGGTAATGGATAATCAAAACTTGGAACTTGTGGGTAGTGCGCAACGACAAAACTATGGATCGATCCTGAAAGTGGCATCTCAACTTTGGTCCACTCCAGACTGTGGCACGACGGACACATCGGACCAGTGGGGAAGCGAACCTGCTGGCATTGACCGCAACCTTGGGCGTATAAAACACCTTCATTGAGAGCGTCAAACCACCACTGATTGTCGTGAGTTGTAGCTGGGCGCGGTCGCGCCGGTCGAGGTTTGCTGATCGGGGCTTTGGCGGCAGGTTTGAAGCGGAAAATACGGAACAACATTGAGCCGACCAATTGATTATTGGCGTCGTAATAGTCTTGTCGGGTGCCAACGAAATGACCCGTGCCGAGGCCCGTAGATTTTTCGTTGCTGATTGAGTCAATAACCGTGCGCATGGTGAGTTGGTCACCGGGGCGCAAATATCGTTCGTAGGTTTGCTCGCTATTTGTACCTAAAACACTAGTGAATCCACGTGAAAAGAGCAGTTGATTCATTTTCTCGTAGGGGCTTTCTCCGGTGAGCTTGGGTCCCTTGAAACTCATCATCACCCACGCCTGCAACATCGTTGGTGGAGCCACGATGCCACCGTGCACGCTTGCGAGAGCAAGTTCGGGATTGGTGTAAATCGGATTGTCATCGCCGACAGTCTCGACAAGGTGGCGAATCATGGCGGCGTTGACTTCGTCGGGAGCGAGGACAGGTTCTCCAATTTCGAGTCCTACAAACGTTTGTAACTGCGCGTAAAAAGATTCTTTTTCCTGAGGAGTGATATCAACAATAATGTCAGCAGCGGTCGTACTCATCAGACTTTCCCTCATCCAACTTTGCTTAATGAACGCCACGGCACATCTTTGTCGTTTTGTGGTTCGCGGGGCAGACCAAGACCACGCTCAGCGATGATATTGCGTTGAATTTCATCCGTGCCACCACCGATTCTGATAGCGAATTGACTGAGTAGGTGTTGACCCCACTGATTGTCCTCGGCAGCATCATCGCCCCACAACATGATGTCCGCGCCGAGAATTTCTGACGCTAGGTCTGCTGTGAGTCGCCAGTGGTTGGCGTAGGCCAATTTCAAAGTCAGGGCTTCAGGTCCAGGCATACGTTTTTGGCTCATAGCGGTTCGCATTCGCAGACCCATGTACTTCAATGTTTCGGCTCGGGAATGCGCAAGAGCGAGACCTTGGCGAATGTGTAGGTGACTAGACAGTCCCCGCCTCTGAGCTAGGTCAATCAACTGATCAACAGACCAATTTCCACCTGAACCGATGTGATTGCGTTCGTTCATCAAAGTGGTTTGAGCGCCCTTCCAACCAGCATTGATTTCGCCAATAATGTTGGCGTGGGGAATGCGTACATCGGTGAAGAAAGTTTCGTTGAAGTGTTGCACCCCAGTGATCTGAGTAATCGGACGGACTTCAATACCCGGTGATTTCATATCGAGAATGAAGTAGGTGATGCCGGCATGCTTCGGGAGATCTACATCTGTGCGCGCCAACAAGATCGCGTATTCAGCGAATTGGGCAAAACTGTTCCACACTTTTTGTCCGTTAATGATCCAATCATCACCATCGCGTACAGCACGTGTTCCCAGTGAGGCGAGATCGCTTCCTGCTCCCGGCTCGCTGAATAATTGACACCACACTTCCTCACCCTTGAGAATCGGTGCCAAATGTTTTTGCTGTTGCTCGGGCGTGCCATGGGCAATGAGAGTGGGGCCGACCATGCCAATGGAGATAGCGAAGGCTCCTGTTGCTACATCAAAGTGTGCTTGCTCCTCGGCAAAGATGGCTGCCTGAATGGCACTAGCCCCTTTCCCTCCGTACTGCGCTGGCCAAGTGATGCCAGACCAGCCGTGGTCATACAAAACACGCTGCCAATTCCTGCACTCTTGGATGTGATCGGCGAGATTATGGGAGTGATCTGAGGTTCCACCACTGGGATCGCGGGGAGCGGCATGGGCTTCGAGCCAAGAGCGGGCCTCTTGGCGGTATAGCGCTTCCTCTGGTGTGTCGCCGATGTGCATGAAAGGATGGGTTCCTATGGTGTGAAGTGGCGATTTTGCTCGCCAAAGGTTTCTGACAGTCTGTCAGAAACTAGGTGCTCAGCACCTAACCGCGCCAAGTTGCTGGCCCCGAATAAAATCCTAAATCGTCCCTGCTGTAGAGCATCGGCGTCGAACCGTCCATGTCAATCACGCTCGGCCAGTGATCACGGAGCGATTCCAAGGAAATCTCGGGTCCGCCAGACCATCCAGGTACTCCAAGTGTGGAAATCAGGGCAACTCGACCCGCCCCAGTGGTGAAAATCTCTCCTGAGCAAGCAACATCTTCGTGGACCAGCCAAGTTGCTGCAGGGGAGCACATCTGCGGGGCAAAGTTTGCCTCCATCCACTGCCGAGTGTCTTCGTTGGGGTTCAGAGCTGCCGAACGGGTGTAACCGATGGGCATCAAAATATTGACCTTGATCCCCACGGGGGCGCCCTCAAGGGCTAGCGAACGGCCCAAACCGATGAGCCCCGCCTTGGCCATCGAATATGCCGGCATGCCAAGCGATCCGATTGCGGCGCTTGATGACGTCATCAAAATGCGCCCATAGTTTTGTTCCCGCAAATGCCCCCATGCCGCCCGAGAGACATTGTAGGAACCGATGAGGTGCGATGAAATAATCGTTGCAACCTGTGCATCACTGGTTTCCTCGATGGTGCCTGTCGGGCCACCCCTGCCAGCATTATTGATCACGATGTGCAATCCACCAAACGTTTCCAAAGCTGTCACCACGATGGCAGCGGCAGCTGCTGGGTCAGATACCGAGTTGGTGTCGGCGACGGCATGGCCGCCTTGCTTCATAATGTCCTCGGCAGTTTTCGCGGCGTGCTCGGCTGAGACATCGTTGACGACGACCTGGGCACCCCGTGAAGCGAGCAAAAGAGCATGCTCGCGACCAAGACCACGACCAGCACCAGTCACAATTGCCACCCGACCATCAAAACGAATCAACGATTCACCCATTGCGCCACCGTACAGTGCAGAACATGGTTGAAGCACAAGCGATCTCCAAGCAGCGTGTGGTGATGGTGACTGGGGCAAGTCGTGGAATCGGTAAAGCAGTTGCTATGTCCCTTGCTGAGCAAGGTCATCACCTCATTTTGACGGCCCGCTCACTGGAGGGTGGCGCAACATTTTCTGGGACCACGGTGGATGATCCATTGGCTGGCCAAGGACTGTCGGGCTCGGTGAGTGAGGTGGCTGCACAGTGTCGCTCTATGGGTGTTCGGGCCATTGCCGTGGCATTGGATTTGACTGATGAGCAAAGCATCACAACGGCCGCCGAGATTGCTCTCGCAGAATTCGGAAGCGTTGACACTTTGATTTCCAACGCTATTTATCAAGGCCCTGGGGTCAATGATTTTTTTGCTGATGTGCCGATGGATCTGTTGCGACAAGTGATTGAGTCCGATGCCGTCGCACCATTGATTTTGTTGAAAGCATTTTTGCCAGGCATGCTCACAAGTGGCCGCGGAGTTTTTATTCATCTGACATCTGGGGCCGCGACTTTGGCACCAAGAAAACCTGCGGGCCAAGGAGGGTGGGGAATTGCTTACGCTATGGCCAAGGGTGCAGCTCACCGCATCGCTGGAGTTTTGCATGTCGAACATGGTGCGCAGGGATTGCGTGCCTACAGTCTGAACCCTGGCCATGTGACGACTGAAGTGATGCACATGCGGGCACAACGCGAGGAGCGCACAGTGACTGGGGAAGGACCCGAGGATGTGGCGATTGCTGTGACATGGCTCGTCGCAGGTGACCCTGCGGCCTGTCAATTATCGGGTCAAGAAGTCGTTTCCCGTGATGTGATTCAACGACTGCGTAATTCTTGAATCGCCCGACGTAACAAATCATCGTTGTCGGAATTTGGTGGCGGGGCGACCAAAATTCCATCAGCCAGTTCACCAAACCACTCCATCGCCACATCTGCTAAATGTTCATAGGTGGCTTGGGGCACCAAAGTGTCAAGCATCTCGTCACTGATCACATCTGATAGATCGTCCCAACGTTGGTCGCGAATGAGTGAGCGCAATTGTGTCGCCAAATCTGTCCAGCCAAATAGGTCAAGAGTTCGTTCATAGGCGGGCGTTGAATATAAAAATGCCAAGAGTCGACGGTTGTGTTCGCGTCGTTCATCAAGGTCATCTTGAGTACGACCCAGAATCCACTGTGTTCCTACGACCAATTCAACATCGTCAACAGATCGGCCCGCCTGATGAGCGCCAACCTCTAAACCTGGTCGACAGAGTTCGCTCAGATAACGCGGATGACTATTAGTGGGGTGAGTGACAAATCCATTTGCGATGCGTCCAGCGAGTTCAACAATATTTTTGTTGACGCCCCCCATCCAGATTGTTGGACGAGTCACGCCTATGGGCAATGGATCGGGGGTGAAATTGGGGGTGAGAAGATTGAGGGTGTAATGCTCGCTGTGATAGTCAAGTTTTTCTAAGCCATCAAATGCTCGCCAGCAAGCTTGTACAGCGCCGATGTGATCACTCAAACGTTGGACAGGATTGTCGAATTGGGCACCGAAACGACGTTCAATATGTGGGCGGATTTGTGTTCCCAGTCCCAATTGGAATCGCCCATCTGACATGGCAGCAAGATCCCAAGCAGAGTAGGCAACTGCCATCGGACTGCGCACCAAAGCAAGGGCTACTGAAGTGCGAACGGTCAACGTACGGGTGGCCTGCAGGGCGGCCATGGAGACAAGAAAAGGATCGTGCACAGTTTCGGCAATATGCAAAGCGTCGTAGCCCAGGCTTTCGATGCGTTGCGCGTGAGCGGCAATATCACGCAGAGCAAGTCGTGGGTCAAGGCCGGCGCAGACGCGCATTATGTGTTTCCCCGAAGAGTCTGCGAACGTTGCTGAGCCCACGCCCGAGCGCGTTTGTTTTCAATCTCATAAGCGGCATCGGTATCACCAAGTGAAGAGACCTCGTCGTAGAGTGCGCGAATTGCGTACACACTCTCTTGATGGTTGGCGCTGATCTGCTCGGCCAAAGTCATCGCTCGAGATAACAGTTCAGCGTGGGGGACAACCTCGGTGACCAAGCCCCATTGGTAAGCGGTCTGAGCATCAATGATTTCTGAAGTCAGACTCATACGACGGGCCCGCGCCACTCCGATCAATTGAGGAAGTTTGATAGTTAGTCCCCAGCCTGGCAACATCCCAACTTTGGCGTGAGTGTCGGCGAAGCGAGCAAGTTCACTAGCAATCAAAAAGTCGCAAGCCAAAGCGATTTCCAGACCACCTGTGATTGCCGCACCATTGATTGCCCCAATGACAGGGACTCGCGTTGGCGGTAGCGCACCCCAATAGCCAGGGTGAATATTCTCGCCTTTTTTCTCACCACTGCCGACATCACGCAAGTCGAAACCTGCACAAAAGGCTGGGTCAGAACCCGTCAGGATGATTGCCTGCACAGCGGGATCGGCATCTGATTCGCTCAGAGTCGCGGGTAGAGCGGTCGACAATGCCGAGTTGAGTGCGTTGCGGGCGTGGGGGCGATTGAGGGTGATGATGGCAATTTTTCCAGAGGCGGTTGAACGCGTCTCAACACGGATTACTTGTTCGCTCGTTGCGTCAGAATCACTCACCATCTGACAGAGTGTCAGAAACGGAGGGAAGTTATGAAGTTCTGGTGCGCCACAGCATTTATGAAGACCAAGCAACTCGTGCACATTGCACAATTACTTGATGAGGCTGGTTATCACGGTCTGATGGTGAGTGACCATTTGGTGTACCCCAAAGAACTGAAGTCAAAGTATCCGTACTCGCCACATCCTGATGGTCGCCCAATCTGGGATCCACAGACCTCGTGGCCCGATCCATGGGTGTTGATCGGCGCAATGACCAGCGTGACCAAGCAATTGAACTTCACGACCAATATTTATGTGGCCGGTCACCGTCCGCTTTTGCAGTTGGCTAAAGAAATAGCCACGGCCTCAGTGTTGTCCGATGGTCGCGTTGCGCTTGGCGCTGGCGCAGGCTGGATGAAAGAAGAATTTGATCTACAGGGTCAAGATTTTTCAAATCGCGGGAAGCGTCTGACCGAAATGGTCGAAGCGTTACGCGCCATGTGGCAGGGTGGTTGGGTTGAGTTTCATGGTGAGTACTACGACATTCCGCCAGTGACAATGGAACCGCACCCACCCTCTCGGGTACCGATCTACATCGGCGGTCATACTGATGCAGCCCTGAAGCGTGCCGCCAAAGTTGGCGACGGGTGGATTGGTAATGCTTATCCGGTTGAAGAAGCCGAGATGTATATCAAGAAACTCAAAGGTTTTTTGCGGGAGTACGGACGCGAGAATGACGATTTCGAAATTATTTGTGGTCTGTACGCGATGCCGACTGCTGATTTATACAAACGCGCCGAAGAAGAGATGGGGATGACTGGAACTTTGTGTATGCCGTGGGCCTTAGGTAACCCATCGGCTGGCGATCATGCGGGTCTTGAAGAAATGGCGAGTGCTTTCAAGCCCTATATTGAGGATTTTGCCACCAACGTTGTCTCAAAGTGTCAATAAAAATTATTGTCGGAGACTCACCCTGGCCAAATAAGTGATTGCATTTCGGTGTAGCACAACATGCCGAAATCGCCGCCGTCACGTCCTACCCCGCTCATCTTGAAGCCACCGAATGGTGCTTCATGATTTCGCTGGGCAGAGTTGATGCCGACATTGCCGCTGCGAAGTTGGCGGGCAATGCGGTAGGCGCGATCTGTGTCCTGTGAAAAGACATAGTCGTATAAACCGAATTCAGTTCCGTTGGCGATGGCGATACCTTCGTCTTCGTCGTCAAAAGGAATAACCACAACAACTGGTCCGAAAATTTCTTCTTGTACCGGCGACATATCGGCGCGACAGCCAGCAATCAGTGTCGGAGCAACGTAGAAGCCGCGTTCCATATGCGAGGGTCGACGCCCATCAACGATGATCTCTGCGCCCTCATCGGAGCCAGCTTGAATATAACTTTCAATGCGCCCACGCTGAGCGGCCGAGATAACAGGGCCAACTAAAGTGTCCATCAAAGTTGGATCACCGACCTTCAAATTGGGGGCAATGGCCGCAAGAGCGGCAACCAATTCGTCATAACGACTGCGATGCACAATTGCCCGCGTCGGTGCAGTGCAAATTTGTCCACTATGAAATGACCAAACACTTTGGATGGCCCCAACTGCTTTGGCAATATCGGCGTCATGCAAAACGAGACCGGCGCCTTTGCCGCCGAGTTCCAGCAACTGACGCTTCATGGTTGCGGCTCCCGCCTCCATGATCCGTACTCCGACACCAGTTGAACCAGTGAACGAGACCATGTCCACGTTGGGACTCGTAGTCAAAGCTGCAGCGGGGGCTGGCTTTGATGAAGTGATGACATTGACGACACCTGGGGGAAAGCCAACTGCGTGCATGATTTCGGCGAGTTCAATAATCGCCAGCGGATCCTGTGGGGCTGGCTTCATGACCACGGTGCAACCCACTGCTAAGGCTGGAGCAATTTTGCCGACCATATTCACGAGAGGAAAGTTGTAAGGAGAGATACATGCAACGACACCAACTGGTTGGCGATGGACAACTCCACCGATCAACCCACCGGCTGCCAATGGGGTCGCCTGCATGACCGAGGGAGGTAACGCGATATCCCAACTGCGGGTGGCACTGCGCGCATAGCGCTCGCAGCGTTCGATCGCGACTGGTACTTGCATGCGCGATCCGACCATTGCCGTCGCCCCAGTTTCACTGATGATCAACGGAACTAAATCGCCCTGTCGCTCGCGCAAGGTGTCGGCTAAAGCCTGCAAAAGTCGCGCCCTCTCGGCGGGAGGGGTGCGCCACCATGCGGGGAAAGCATCGTGAGCCGCCTGGGCAGCGGCCTCGGCTTGAGCAACCGAGGCTTCCGGGGCGTACCCCACGATTTCTTCAGTGGCTGGGTTGACAACTGCACAGGTACCTTCATCTCCGATGACCCATTGACCCCCAATGAGCAGTTTGTAGGTCTTGTCAATACTGGCCGTGGGCTGGGACATGTGGTTTTCTCCTCGTGCGAATGCGATGCTAAGGCTACAATCTGACGCATCGTCAGATTCCATCCCGAGAAGTTTAAATGGGAGTCTGGGGTAACTCAAACTCTGAAAGAAGCAGGCACAAGATGTTCGACATCGTGATTCGTGGTGGGATTGTTATTGACGGAACTGGCGCGCCCAGTCGTCAAGCAGATATTGCAATTAAGGACGGGCGGATTGTCGCCGTTGGTGTGGTCGATGAGACTGGGGTTGAAGTCATTGACGCCACGGGAATGATGGTGACGCCAGGTTTCATTGACCCACACACTCATTACGATGCCCAACTTTTGTGGGATCCAACGGCCAGTCCATCAAGTGTTCACGGAGTGACGACAATCGTTGGCGGCAACTGTGGGTTTACGCTTGCCCCGCTGTTGCCAGGAGACGGGGACTACTTACGCAAGATGATGTCCAAAGTCGAAGGTATGCCTTTGGCCGCTCTCGAAAACGGAACTGATTGGTCATGGGAATCATTCGCCGAATATCTCGGCCGGCTTGAAGGAAATATATCCGTGAACGCTGGTTTTCTTGTCGGACACTGCGCAATTCGACGCTATGTCATGGGTCCAGCCGCCGTTGGTGAAGAAGCGTCGGCTGAAACTATTGTCGCCATGCGCGCCGAATTAGCGAAGTCAATCAAGGCTGGCGCTCTCGGCTTTTCATTTACCAATAGCACCTCGCACAGCGATGGTGATGGTGAACCCGTGGCTAGCCGATGGGCAACTCATGATGAACTTTTGGCATTATGCGAAGAAGTGAGTTTGCATGAGGGGACAACCCTTGAGGGCATCGTGCCCGGCTGTTTAGATCGATTCGCTGATGATGAGATTGAACTGCTCGGCAAAATGAGCGCTGTCGCCAATCGTCCAATGAACTGGAATGTTCTCACGGTTGATTCACGTGAACCAGATCGGGTGGCACGGCAAATATCGGCCTATGACCGTTCAATTGAACTTGGCGGACGCGTCATCGCTCTGACAATGCCAGTTCAAGTCCCCATGAATATGAGTTTCTTAAACTTTTGTGGACTCTGGCTATTGCCGGGTTGGCAAAAAATACTGGGTGTGCCGTTGGCGCAACGCATTGAAACTCTCAAGGATCCAGACACTCGTGTCTTCCTCCTAGAAAACAGTTTGTCGCAGGCCGCTGGAGTCTTTCGGCGTCTCGCCGACTGGGGGGATTACATTATCGGCGACACATATTGCGCAGCGAACGAAGGTCTCAAGGGTCGTACAGTTCGCGAGATAGCCCAAGAACGATCCAAGAGTTCCTTTGGAACTTTATTGGACATTGTGATCGCCGATGATCTGCAAACAATTTTGTGGCCTCAACCCCAAGATGATGATGCTGAGTCGTGGCGCATGCGTGCCGAGTTATGGCAAGACGGACGAGCCTTGATCGGTGGATCGGATGCTGGAGCGCACCTTGACCGCATGTGTGGCGCGCCGTACCCGACGCGTTGGCTGGCGGATTGTATTCGCGGACGCAAATTGGTATCGGTTGAATATGCCGTGCAGATGATGACCTCACAGCCGGCCAAATTATTCGGGCTCGTGGATCGTGGCGAGTTACTAGTTGGTGCTCATGGCGACATTGTTATTTTTGATGCAGATGAAATTGATTCAGAGCAAGCCAAGTTAGTGACTGACTTACCTGGTGATTCATCGCGTCTCAGCGCTGGCTCAATGGGAGTCAAGCGGGTTCTCGTGAACGGAGTCACCATCGTCGAGAACGGTGTTGCGAATGGCGCAGTTCCAGGCACGGTATTGAAGTCGGGTATCGATACTTACACCGTGACTGCTCGCTAATTGATCAATGAAAACAAATGTAAAAGGGCCGCCCTCGCGGGCGGCCCTTTCGCTGAATGTGTATTCAAACTTTTAACTAACTGATTGGCACCCAATCACTGATGACTACTCCACAGTTCACTGGAGCAGCACAGCCGTTGTATAAACCGTTGGCATCAGCAGGCGTGTCAACGGTTGCTGCAGTGACGATCACGGTATGCACGGCGTTTGAGGCGTAGGCCTTGCCTGGCGCAAACCCGCCAGATCCTCCAGCAAGAATTGGGAGTGGGACTTCGCTCAAGTTGAGAATCGCTGCCAGCGTTGAAGCTCGAGTTGGGTTAACTCCAGCAGCCGTCAGACCAAGATTCAAAATATTAGCTAAGGCACATTCTTGAGGGGCGTAATCCGAACTCATGACTTTGCCAGCGGTATCCGTGAGGATTTGACCCGCTGGTACGCCAGGGTAGGACTTATTGCCAAAGTATGCTTCGAAACTTTCATCAAAGAACGCACGGCACCCAGCTTCGAACTCATCGTCGGGACGAATTGTCGTACCGTCCGTCATGTGGTCGTAGGTGGTGATGCACTCACTGCCAACAGCTGCTGCAGGTGCACGGCTCAGACCAAATGCCGAACAGCCCGATGAACTTGTGTCCAGCAAGGAGAACTTCAGACCGGCGCTAGCAGCGGCTGTCCAAAAGCCAGTATTTTCGGTGAATGGTGAAGCCACAAAGACGCGAGTCGCACCCTTAGCTTGGAAAACACCTACGGCAGCGGCGCCTTCTTCATTGATTGCGGCTGAATCGCCACCAGTTGAGTTCATTTCGATGAGTTCAACTGTGAAGCCAGCATCAATCAGCGTTTGCTCAGCGGCTTTGCCGGCGGCTTGAACTGCTGGGGAGTTGTTGGAGAGAACACCAACAGTTGAACCAGCAACAGCCTCTGGGCTTCCAATCCAAGCATTGACTCCTGCGCTGCCGATGACTTCGGCTGGAGCAGCAAGAGAAATAGCTAGTCCCGTTTCGAGTTCGCTGAGTGACATCACGTCGCCGTACATGATCGGCATGCCAGCATCTAACAGACATTTGCGAGCAACGGACGAGAGACCTGTTCCGTTGATGACCATGAACAATTCGTTGTCAACTGTTGCAGCAGCGCACAAGGTGTCAAAGGTGCTCGGGTCAAGCGGATTCCATACCAATTGGAAAAGCTCAATCATGCGACCGTTAATGCCGCCAGCAGCGTTCCACTTTTGTACGAAGACATCCCAACGATCAAATAAATGCGCTGTCGTCAAAGTTTCGGGAATCGAAATTCCCATGGCACGAATGGCCTCAAGGTCAGAGATTGCGACACCGATTTTGATGGTGTCAGCAGTGACGCCGATATCTGATGCAGTCCGCTCCTCAGTGACAGGAGCATCGGTTGAAGGCGCTTCGGTTGCTGTTGAAGGCGCTTCGGTTACTATTGATTCGCTATCGCTTCCACCGCATGCCGCCACTATGAGCGCGGAGCTGGCAAGGACTGCGAGTATAAAACGGGATTTCTTCATAATGCTCCCCCTTGGAGTTCGGTTAAACATCGGACCTTTTGGTGACGACAAAAAGAAACTAGCAGAAAATGACGGAGTTTCTGACGGTCCGTCAGAAACTCTTGACGGACCATCAGAAATGCTGGGCACGGCGGCTAAGGTTTGGCGGGAAAGCGGGGCGATTATGCAAGAAAGTGAATCAACAGCGAACACTCATGTGTCGCCCGCGGCGTTGGCGAGTTCGATCGTCACCGCCCAGGAAAACCTTCTTGAACAGCGACTTTCTGATTCCCAGGACACTTCAGATGTCGACGCATCATCTCCAGGGGAGATGATGACCTTACGGCACGGTTTGCGCAGCGGGGGTTGGAGCATTGCCACGGTCTTGTTGCTATTCACGGTCTTTGAAGAGTTTGATCGAGTGGCAATGCAGGTGCTCGGTCCCGATATTCAGGCCTCACTAGGAGTCTCAGACACTGTGCTTTTGGGGTTGCAGAGTTTTGGCGGTGTGGTTCTCGTTCTGGCGACCCTTCCTTTTGCGTGGTTGGCCGATCGGCGAAGCAGGGTGCGGGTGCTCAGCGCCGCTGGTGCCTTATGGATGGCTTTCGCCGGCTTGACCGGGGTAGTGGTGAATACATTTCAGATGGGTCTGGCGCGCGCTGGCTCTGGTTTGGGTGCTTCGGCGCGCGTGCCTATTGCTCCTTCCTTGGTAGCTGACCAATATCCCCTCGGCGTGCGCACTCGCGTCTTCGCCATTGAGGCTTTAGGTCGGCCCTTAGGACAAGTTCTCGGGCCACTATTTGCAGGTGCCGTCGTTGTCGCGGCGGGCGATGACGCCGGTGACTGGAGAGTTGTTTTTCTGGCGCTTCTTATTCCTGCGGGACTCACCATTTTGTGGTCGCTATCGCTCAAAGAACCGAGTCGCGGTCAACAAGAACAAATTGCGCTTTTAGGCGAGACAGCCATTGTGTCGCAATCTGAGCCGCCAGTACTTTTGTCAGCGGCCTTTCAACGATTGAAAAAAGTTCGGACTTTTTATTTTCTAGTTGTGGGTATCGGCGTACTTGGTTTCGCTTTGATTGCAGTTCCTGGAGCATTCAATCTTTTACTTGAAGACAGTTATGGCTATAACGCCGGCAAGCGCGGTTGGATTGGAGCGATTACTTGGTCAGGTGCTCTCATTGCGATACCAATAGCTGGCCGTATTGGGGAAAAACTATTTCGTAAGAACCCCTCTTCGGCTCTGCGGATGATGGGTGCATGCATTGTGCTCTATGGTGTTTTTGTCACTGTTGGATTGCGTTTTCACAGTCCCGCAGTGATGATCGCTTTAACGACCATCGGTTTTGCTTTTCAAGGGGCCGCATTTACTCAGGTGGGACCATCAATTTCTGCAATCATCCCGTACCAAATGCGTTCTCAAGCTTTTGCGATGGTCGGGGTATACATCTTTTTGATGGGCGGTTTCTTCGGTGGACTTTTCGCTGGGGCGCTATCGGATGCTCACGGAGAGCGCACTGCATTGACAGCGATCGTGCCCCCAGCAGCTCTTCTCGGCGGATTATTGATTATCTACGGAAGTCGCTATATGAATCGCGATATTGCGTTGACAAGGAGCGAATTGCGCGAGCAACAAGTTGAGTTAGCGCGCATTGCTGGCGACCCTGACAATGTTCCGATGCTTCAGGTTCGCAATATCGATGTCAGTTATGGAAATCTGCAGGTTCTCTTTGACGTTGGTTTTGATGTTCGCCGCGGCGAAGTACTGGCACTACTGGGAACCAATGGGGCGGGTAAGTCCACAATCCTGCGCGCGATTTCTGGTTTGGTGATGCCCGACCGTGGCGTCGTACGGATGAATGGTCGGACGATCACTTTGGTCGAACCTCAATATCGCGCACAAATGGGCATGGTTCATATTGCCGGTGGTGAGGCTGTCTTTAGTTCAATGACTGTGGCAGAAAACTTGGCCCTGTGGAGTCGCCAGATACCTGATTCAGCAAAGCGCCAAGAGAAATTGGCTCTTGTTTACGGAACTTTTTCCATGCTTGATGAGCGCCGCGATCAACGCGCAGGTTCGCTGTCGGGTGGACAACAACAAATGCTTGCTCTCGCTAAAGCTGTCATGCTTGAACCACAGTTATTGTGCATTGACGAATTATCGCTCGGACTCGCACCGGTTGTTGTACAGGACATCTTGCAGATCGTGGAGAGACTGAAAGATCAGGGGATCACCATGATCATTGTTGAACAGTCTCTGAATGTGGCGATGGCCATAGCCGATCGGGCGGTATTCATGGAACGCGGACAGGTCATGTTTGAAGGTCCAGCGAAAGACTTACTCGAGCGCGATGACCTACTGCGTGCCGTTTTCTTGTCAGGAGAGGGCGCGTGAGTTCAATGATCGCTCTGACATTTTCTGGAGACATTCTGCTTGATGGTTTGATCCAAGGTTTGGTGTATGCCCTCGTGGCTTTTGGATTGTTGTTGATCTATCGAGCTACTGGAGTGATCAACTTCGCCCAAGGACAAATCGGTGCCTTCGGTGGATATGTCATGGCTGTACTGCAGATCCGTTACAACGTTTCTTACGGTTTGTCATTGCCTCTTGCATTGATCTGTGGTGTGGTTCTCGGAGTCGCTGCTGAACTTGTTTTACGCCGACTATTCACTCAACCACGACTGTTGTTATTCGTTGCCACCTTAGGTCTGACTCAAGTTGTGCAGTTGTTGCAATTGCGCTTACCGATTCCCGACGAACAAGCAACAAGCGTGACTTTTCCAGTCCTCATCGGCGGGAGTTGGGAGATTGCTGGACTCACGCTGACTGGGCCACAACTGACCGTGTTGTTAGTGGTGCCAGTGTTGATGCTTTTTCTCGGTTGGCTTTTCCATCGCAGCCATTTTGGGATGCAGGTACGAGCTACCGCAGACAACTTTCCTGCGGCTCGATTGGCAGGCATCGGTGTGCGTTCTGTTTCCACGAAAGTGTGGGCTCTTGGCGGACTTCTGGCAGCACTTAGCGCGCTTCTCATCGCTCCGCTTCAAGGCGGATCGCTGGCCTCAGTACAAAATGCATTAGGGCCAAAGTTGTTGTTGTTATCGCTCATCGCTGCCATGGTCGGGCGGATGAAATCATTTGGCTGGACTCTCGTTGGTGGACTTTTGGCTGGTGTCGTTGACCGAATGCTTGTCACATGGTCTTTGGGAGGCGACCTTCCCAAAGGTGCCAATATCGCAACATTATTTGTGATTCTCGTGGCGGTTTTGTTTACTCTCGGTCGTTCGGAATCAATGCGTGATGAGTCATGGCAGCTCACTTCAAAAGTTCGCTCTGCCCGTGTGGAGTTGACACGTCATCCGCTGTACCGATCATTGACGCTATTTGGCTTCTTGCTACTGGCGGCGATTGCTCTTGTGGTGCCCAGTCAGGTTGACAAGCCGAGTGAGATACTGAAGTTTGCTGCAGTTCCCGTGTATTTGATCATTGCCTTGTCCGTGACTGTGGTGACGGGTTGGGGCGGGCAATTGTCATTAGGCCAATTTGGTTTTGTGGCTCTCGGTTCGTACCTGACGATTTACTACGCCAATTCATTGCCATATCTCGTGGCCTTGCCAATCGGTGTCGCCTGGGGTGTGCTGGCCGCAGTCATCGTGGGCATCCCGGCCTTGCGAGTGAAGGGTTTATATCTCGCTGTTGTCACGCTTGGTTTCGGTTTAGCGATTCGCTCATGGTTCATTGTTGCTGAAAGATTTGCTCCCGGTGGTGGAGGTTCGGCGCAACTCAATGTTGATCGTGTGAAGGGCTTCCGCTTATTGTTTTGGACCGTTCAGGGCAAGGACTTCGACGGCATCTATTACTTCTGCTTGTTCGTCGCAGTTTTGGCAATCTTGGTCGTGTGGCGAATCCGTCGCACTGGAATCGGGCGCTCAATCATTGCGACCCGTGATAACGAGTTGGCGGCAGCGGCCTATACGGTGGCTCCGGCTCGTGCCAAATTGTTGGCCTTCGCAGTGTCTGGCGGACTAGCGGCTCTCGCTGGTGGGTTACTGCCTTTAGTGGCGCGCAACGCTCAATTCAAAGTCGATGGATTACTGTTTGACTTTGACGAGTCGCTGCGAATCGTGGCAGTCGCCGTCGTCGGTGGCATTGGTTCCATTACTGGAGCCGTTCTTGGGACCTTGCTGATCATTGCCGTGCCACTGGTTTTCGACGGCACGAAGCAAGTGGAATTGTTCGCCAGCGGATTCGGCATGCTGATTGTGTTGCTGTATTTCCCCAGTGGTTTGATTTCCATTGTGCACTCGGTGCGTGACAATTTATTGTCCGGGATTGCTCGTCGCAGTGGATGGAAGCCACCTGTTCGTCAAGAAGGTGCAGAGGTTGCTTCCTTGGGCTCATCGGCGAAGCCTACGCATGTAACGAATGTGCCCCTCAGAGCGAATGGCTTGAGCGTTGTTTTGGGTGGACGAGTCATCGTTAATGATGTCACGCTCACAGTGGGTGTTGGTGAAGTTGTCGGTCTGATTGGAACAAACGGTGCTGGCAAGACAACGATTGTCAACGCTCTCTCCGGTTTCCTACCGTCTTCGGGAGTGATTGAACTATTTGGCAAAGATGTTTCTTCGATGTCTGCCCACCAGCGTGCCCGCCTTGGTCAAGGGCGTGCATTCCAGAATGCCAAACTTTTCAGTTCGCTGACTGTTCGCGAAACATTAATGGTTGCTCTTGAATCGCGACAGCGTTCTTTACTTGTTCCATCGCTATTAGCGTTGCCACCATCACCTCGCTCTGAGAGTCGCAAGCGTCGCGAGTCCGAGGAAATCATTACGTATCTAGGACTCGGTCGTTATGCCGATTCACTGATGGGGGAATTATCCACTGGCACGCGACGCATTGTTGAACTTGGTTCGTTAATCGCCTTGGACTCTAAATTGATGCTTCTTGACGAACCAACAGCAGGAGTTGCACAGCGCGAAACGGAAGCCTTCGGCCCACTCATTCGCATGATCCAGAAGGATCTCGGGGCAGCAATTTTGATCATTGAACATGACATGCCAATGGTCATGGCGATTTCAGATCGAATCTATTGCCTTGAAGCGGGCCAAGTGATCGCCGAGGGTGACCCAGCGTCAATTCGCAGCAACTCAGCCGTGATCGCCAGTTATTTAGGGACCGATGATCGGGCTATCGAACGCAGCAATACTTCCGAGCGATGAAGGCTGAGAAATAACGCTGATGAGTGCGCCATCTTTTGATTCCCTTTTATCGCCGGGGCGTATTGCTGGGCTTGAGTTATCCAATCGGGTGCTGATGCCCGCGATGGATATGAATCTCTGTGTTGACGGTGAAATGAGTGACGGCGAGATTGCCCACTACAGTGCGCGAGCGGCAGGTGGGACAGCAATGGTGATTACTGGAACGGGTGCGGTGGCCTGGCCGATAGGAGCGACGTCACTTCACCAGCCAGCATTTTCGGATGATCGTTTTATTCCTGGCATTCGACGCTTGGCTGATTCGGTACATGCCGCCGGTGGCAAGTTATGCATGCAGTTATGTCACCATGGAAAAACTGCAAGTGTGGATGTGGCGCAAGGGCGTCCACAACTGGTGCCTTCGTTGCTAGAAGGTCAGATGGACATGAGCGCTCTGCGCGACAATCCAATGTCAGAGTTAATGGCTTTGGCAACCGCCACACAAGGAAAAAAAGCAACCCACAAAGTTGCCGACGAAGATGACCTGGCATGGGTCATCGATCAATTTGCTGAAGCAGCCCGAAGGGTGCAATCAGCGGGCGTTGATGCCATAGAAATTCACGCCGCTCACGGTTACCTGTTGTCATCATTTCTCTCGCGGGGATACAACAAACGCGAGGACCGCTGGGGTGGATCCTTGGAAAACCGTGTTCGCCTGACGTGCGAAGTGGTTCGCGCGGTGAAGGCGGTCGTTGGCAAAAACTACCCAGTACTCGTACGTGTGAATGGCTATGAATATGGTCTTGAGGATGGACTACGACCAGAGGAAACGGCCCGAGCCGCTGCTTTCATCGAAGAGGCAGGTGCAGATGCGATTCATGTGTCAGCCAATGCGCACAATCCCTTCGCTGACTTCACCCAAGGTCCACTGCCAACAGAAGTCGCCCAGTACCGCGATTTTGCGAAAAAGATCAAACAGCATGTGACTATTCCTGTTGTGGCTGTGGGTCGAATGTTGCCAGAAGTGGCCAATGACATGATCGCTGCTGGGGAATGCGATTTTGTCTCCATGGGTCGCCAATTATTGGCAGACTCAGATTTAGTTATCAAGCTTCAACGGGGTCAGTATCGCTCTGTGCGACCATGCATAAATTGTTACGTCTGCGTTGAGCAAAACTTCTTTGACGGAAATCCAAAGTGCGCAGTGAATCCTGCTCTGTGTAATGAAAGCGTTGCAGTACTCGCACCGATGTTCAAAGCGAAACATGTTGTGGTCATTGGTGGCGGACCCGGTGGTATGGAGGCGGCCCGTGTCGCCGCTACTCGCGGCGCCAAAGTCACGCTCATTGAAAAAGGTTCACGACTCGGCGGCACATTGTGGTTTTCACAATTGACGACCCCAGCCAACGGGCCACTTCTCGATTGGCTGACATTTGAGATCAAGCGACTAGGCGTTGATGTGTTGCTCTCGACAAGGGCCACGAGCGAGGTCGTCAAAGCATTGAACCCAGATGAGGTGATTGTGGCTACCGGAGCTCGACGGGGACTACCAGATGTCCCTGGTGCAGATTTGCCACACGTTTTGACTGGCGATGGATTGCGTTCCTTGATCGAAGGAGATGACGATGCCAATGTTCAATCACTCAGTCGCTTGGAACGGAGTTTGATCAGTGCTGGGCGCTCCATCGGACTATTACGTAACGCAGCGCGGTTGCGTACACTCTCCAAGTCATGGATGCCAGTGGGTAAACGAGTCGTTGTCATTGGTGGGAGTTTGGTCGGACTTGAACTTGCCGAATTTTTAGCGCAACGGCACCGCCTCGTCACGGTTTTGGAGCATGGTCAGCACATGGGTCTTCCCATGGCAATGCCTAGGCGTTGGACTGCGGTGAGTGCAGCAAGCAAGCATGGGGTTGTCTTGATACGCGAAGCATCAATTATCTCCATTAGTCCAGTGAGTGTTCGTTACCGCCTTGGCGAGGAAGAATTTGAAGTGCGCGCAGACACTGTGGTGGTGGCATCGGATGTGCATCCAGATTCCCATGTGGCAGATTCGTTACAAGACTTGTCAGTTCCCGTACACATCATCGGTGATGCCAAGTCGGTTGACTACATCGAAGGTGCCATGCATTCAGCTCATGAGGTAGCCCGTGGACTCTGAGAATGAGGTACTGACTTTTGCCGATCATGTGCGGGCACGCGCCGATGATGACAATGTGGCGATTCGCTGTGAAGAAATTTCGATGACATACCGCCAATGGTGTGTGCAAGTTGCCGCTCGGGCTGCGCTGTGGCGCAAAGTCTTAGCGCAGAGACCCCGCGACACACCGCCCCATATCGGCGTTTTGCTGGACAACACACCTGAATTTACGATGTGGCTGGGCGTTGCGGCGGTGACGGGTTCGGTTGTCGTGGGGATTAACCCAACTCGTCGTGGGGTCGAGTTAGCGCGCGATATTGTTCACACCGCCTGTCAGATCGTGATCACCGAAGAACATCAGACAGCTTTGCTTGATGGTCTTGATCTCGGTGATGCTAACGGCTCTGTTTTTGTGACTGAGTCGCAGGATTATCTTGATCTCGTGGACTCCTACCTCGGCGCAGAACTGCCATCAGCGCATGATTGTCCCGTTGACCCGGCAGCCACATTTCTCTTACTCTTCACATCAGGTACTAGCGGTGCTCCGAAAGCTGTGATCACAAGTCACCAGAGGTTGGGTGCCGTAGCGGTTTCGATGAAGTCCATCTTGGCCTTGACGCCAGATGACACGACATACATCTGTATGCCACTCTTTCACTCCAATGCTCTCTTCACGGCGTGGGGTCCCAGTTTGGTCAACGGTACTTGTATCGCTTTACGACGTAAGTTTTCAGCCAGTGAGTTCTTGAGCGATGTACGCAAGTTTGGCGCGACGTATTTCAATTATGTCGGCAAACCCTTGGCCTACATTTTGGCCACCCCCGAACAGGGGGACGATTCCGACAATCCGTTACAACGCGGTTTCGGAAACGAAGGATCCGAAATGGATTTGGAGCGCTTCGCCGAACGTTTCGCCTGCAAACTCACCGATGGATATGGTCAGACCGAGGGCGGAGTATCCATTGTTCGTGTTCCAGGAATGCCGCAAGGTTCATTGGGTATTTCTCCTCAGGGAGGAATCACGGTACGTAGCCCCGACACGGGGGAGGAGTGTCCACCAGCGGAGTTTGATAGTGATGGCCGTCTGTTGAACGCCGAGGAGGCCACAGGTGAAATCGTTAATTCAGGGCGTGGAACTTTTGAGGGCTATTGGAATAATGTTGAAGCCAATAACGAGCGAATTCGTAACGGTGCTTATTGGACTGGCGACTTGGGTTATCGCGATGCAAATGGTTTTTTCTTTTTCGCTGGTCGTAGTGCCGACTGGATGCGCGTTGATGGAGAGAATTTCGCTGGCGCTCCTATTGAACGTATCGTGATGCGTCATCCTGATGTGATCTTGGCTGCCGTGTACGGGGTCCCCGATCCGGAGATTGGTGATCGGGTGATGGTCGCATTGCAACTGGCACCAGAATCGCAATGGGATGCAGTGGAGTTTGCCGCATTTCTTGGCGAGCAAACAGATCTCGGTCCGAAGTGGGTGCCAACTTTCGTACACATTGTTGAACAACTTCCGCTCACGCAAACCAACAAAGTGATCAAACGCGAATTAGTTTTGCGTCGTTGGCACGATGTTGAAAATCATGAGAATGCTCAGGTCTGGTGGCGAACAGGTAAGGAAATTCGTTTTGAGAGGTTCACGAAAAGTGACGCTGATGCATTACGGGCCAAGTTTGAAAGAAGTAATCGCGGTTCAATCCTGATCTGAAATCGGCTACGGGATTAAAGCGATCTTGCCGGCAACCTTGCGATCCTCAAGGTCCTGTAGTGCTTGAGCGGCCTTGGCAAGGGGATACGTGTGAGGTTCAACAGGGTGAAGTTTGCCGGCAACGATCAAAGCGAGAACCTCTTGCAGCATGGCTTCGTTCAACTCGGGATTCCTGCCCGACCAAGAGCCCCAGTCAACTCCGATGACGCGGCGGTTTCGTAACAGCACCTGATTCGCTGGGAGTTTTGGAATACCAGCCACAAAGCCAATCACTAAATACTGACCGTCGTCAGTGAGGGCACGCAAGCATGTTTCGCCAAGTTCGCCTCCGACTGGGTCGTAGAGATAATCAACGCCTCCGCCAGAGAGTCGCTTGGCTTCTTCTTTAACCTCGTTGGCAGGCAATGTTGAATCGATTGTTGCGAAGGCACCGCGCTGTTGAGCAAGATCACGTTTTTCTTGCGTCGAGGCGGCAGCAATCACGCGCACTCCTAAAGCTTGAGCAACATCAACCGCTCCAAGACCGACGCCGCTGCCGGCGCCAAGGACCAAAAGGCAAGTGTCGGGTTTAACCTGAGCACGTTCAACGAGAGCAAACCAGCCAGTGAGATAACTCTGCATGAAGGTGGCCGCTTGGCCATCAGTAAGTACCTCGGGCAATCTCGTCAGACGTCGAGCCGGAACCACGGCCTGTGAACTGAATCCGCCGAAGAGGTTGGCAAAGACTCGGTCACCAATGTTGAGACCTGCGACGTCGGGGGCAATCTCAATGATTCTGCCAACAGCCTCTGATCCAGGAACAAACGGCGTTTGTGGCTTGATTTGATACTTTCCTTGAACCATGAGTGCATCAACAAAGTTCACTCCGCAGGCTGTGATGGCGATCCTGACGCAACCTGCAGGTAGTTCTGGATCCGGCAATTCTTGGAGTTGTAATTGGTTCAGTGGTGCGAATTGTTGACAGACAATCGATTTCATAATGTGACCGTAACGGGCTTTGCGTCACCGATGCAATCTGACAGAATGTGATCAACGATTTTTGGGGGATGAACATGGGAACTATTTGCGTCACAGGTACGGCCTCGGGCATTGGTGCGGCAACAAAAGTCAAGTTGGAATCCTTGGGTCACAAAGTTATTGGAGTTGATTTGCGCAATGCCGATGTCTGCGGCGATATCTCCAAAGTGGCGGAACGACAACGAATTGTGGATGAGGTCATTGCTTTGTGTGGAGGTGTCCTTGACGGTTTGGTCCCTTGCGCCGGAGTGAGTAACCCAGCATCAAATGAACTGAAAGTGCGAGTGAATTTTTATGGGACCATGGCACTCGTCAATGGCTTACGATCGGCACTTGAAAAAGGAGTCGACGCAGCGGTGGTGATGATCTCGTCAAACTCGACGACAATGACTCCGGGACTCTCGATTGAAGATGCTCTGGGCTTTCTCAACGATGATGAAGAGACAACAGTGGCCAAGTATGGAGTCGGCGACACGTACATTCCGTACCCTGCCGGCAAATTAGCGATCGCTTTTTGGGTACGGATGAAATCAAATGAGTGGATGCAATCGGGTATTCGCCTCAATGCGGTTGCCCCAGGAGTCATTGATACTGCAATGACTCGACCCTTACTAGATGTGCCTGTCATGGCGGAGCGTTTGAAAATGATTCCGATTCCGCGGGGCCGTTGGGGTCGGGCGGATGAGATTGCCTCAGCGATCGCGTTTTTGTTGTCCTCAGAGGCTTCATTTATCGTGGGCCAAGTTTTATTTGTGGACGGTGGTACCGATGCTTTATTGCAACCGACAGTTCATCCACATCCTTTGCCGTAAGGTAGATGATCATGAATAACGCAGATTCTTTTAAACAGTCTCATCCTGTTGATTGGTTGATCGCCTGTGAGGATATTCGCCAGATCGCTAGTCGATATGCGATTTATTATGGAGCGCGAGACACACAAAAACTAGCCGCATTATTTATCCCTGAGATCAAGATCACTCGCCAGTTGTTGGGCACTCAAGCTTTGAAAGAAAGCTTTGATTCGCAAATGCATTCCTTAGGTCGGGTGATCTTGCAGGTCAATAACCATCTCATCGATATCCAAGACGGGGACAATGCTACAGGAATTGTTTCCTGCCGTGGGGAAATTGAAGATTCGCAAGGTGCTTGGATTATTCACCAGATTCAGTACCACGACACCTATCAACGAGTCAACGGTGATTGGCTATTTGCGCGCCGCCGACATCTGTTGTGGTACGGCCATGAGATGCCTAATCCGCCTGCAGGTTTAGATGAAGCCCAGTGGCCATTACATCAAACGGGCAAAGGTGAACTTCCTGAGTGTCTCGAATCTTGGCAGACCTGGACGGCGCACAACCCCGCGTTATAGGCCGAGTAAAATGTGACTGCGACCGTTGTCGGAGAAACGTTGTTCAAGTGCCGCCTTGTCGGCCTCGGTCATCAGAGTCAAAGGTTGATTGCGTTCGGAGCGCCAGAAAACTGCATCGGTGGTTCGCCACTTGTCACTGCGTAGTGGTGGCTTATGTACTTTGTTGTTGGCTGTCAGTGGCATGTTTTTCGTGATGCGCACGATCTGTGGCGACCACTTGGTGCCAAGGTCGCGTTGCTGTGACATGAAGGTGTCAAAGTCGACAGGTGAAAAATCTGTAGCGTTCCCCGTTTCAATTGCCACCATCACCATGTCTCCCGTGAGGGGATCGGGGACTGGATACACCGCAGCCATCACGACGTTGGGATAGCGCGCAATAATGTTTTCGACGGGGGATGCCGCAAAGTTCTCGCTGTCAACGCGCAGCCAATCTGCGCTACGACCTCCGAAATAAAAGAAACCATCGGCATCTCTGTACCCCAGGTCACCTGTCCAATACCATCCGTTGCGGACACGCTCGCTGGAAGCCTCGTGGTTGTTGTAGTAGCCCTCAAATGATGAGCCACCAGTCAAGCTCACAATCTCGCCAATGCATTGAGGATTAGTTATCGCACCAAACTCATCAAAGATGACGGGTGGGCATTCAATATTTGATTCCGGATCAACGATTTTGATATTGCCAGCCATGTCGGGACGCTCTTTGCCGAGAGCATTGGGTGGCGTCTCAGGCGTGCGAATAATGGCGACAACACTTTCGCTCGAGCCGTAGCCCTCCACGAGTTGACATCTGAAGCGATCAAGGAAGCGTTGTCGGTCAAGAGCGCTGGCCTCGGTGCCAAACCCCAAGCGCAATTGATTGATTGAGTCAAGTTCAGAGGCTGGCTGCCCGAGAACGTAGGCGATGGTGCGCCCGACGTAGGTGAAGTAGGTGCAGCCATGCTGGCGTACGTCAAGCATGAAGTTGCTCGCAGAAAACTTTCGTCGTAAAACAACTTGCGCCCCAACTGCTAAGGCAGGACCCCAGCAGGCCATCAGCGCGTTTCCGTGGAACAACGGCATCGGGCAATAACAAATGTCGTGGGAAGTGACTCCATATATTTCGCCAGCGCGGATACTTGCTGTGGCCATTCGCTCATTGGTGCAAACAACGGCCTTAGGGGCGCTCGTCGAACCTGACGTGAAGAGAAGGAAAAGGATGCTTGTCGGATCAGGTTCGCTATCGGGGATGTGCGCGCTGATGTGTTGATTGATCAACTGTGTGTGAGCCTTCGAATCAACATCAACGATGCGCTGAGAAGGTACGCCAGTATCAAGATTGTTGAATAGCGCAATCCCTGCTTGATCACTGACGATCATTTGACAATCGGTATGGCGGATATCGCGTGCTAATTCCTCACCGCGACGCGTCGGATTAATGCCAACGATGCAGGCCCCAGCGAGTGCAGCACCGCCAATCCAAAACAAATAATCCGGCGTATTTTCCAATAAAACACCCACGTGGCGCGGCTTTTCGGGATCGAGCAAGTCATTGAGTATCGAGGCGCGAATAGCAGATTGCGTCACCACCTGATCCCAAGAATAGGTTCGCCCTTCAAAGTGGTAACCAGGATTGTGGTCACCGATGCGCTGGCGAAGTAAGTGCGCAACCGTGGTCATGGAAGAATTCGTGGAGGTAGCGGATGGCGATAGAGAGCTGCCGCATTCTCGCAACAAAACTTGCGTAGTAACTCTGGTGAAAGATGTCCCCACGCATCGCGCAAAACAGATTGGCTATGAGGCCATGTGCTGTCGCCATGGGGATAATCAATCTCCACCATGATGTGATCATCTCCAATGACCTCGTGTAGGTCGATTGTCGACGGATCATCAATGGTGCAAAACCAGAAGTTGCGTCGGAGAATTTCGGCGGGTCGTAAGTCCCAATTCGCGCCATAGCCACTGCGGTCCACAACATTCTCTAATCGATCAAGCAACATTGGCACCCAGCCAATCCCGCCTTCGCTCATGGCAATCTTGAGATCGGGATATCGATTGCCGTATCCACTCCATAGCCATTCGGCGCAGGCGCTCAATGACAGCTGTCCGAAGAGTGTGGCTCCGAGTTGCAGAGCGGGAGCACCTTCGGGCATGGGATACATTCCGGACGAACCGACATGCAAGGAAATGACGGTTTCGGTCTCGACGCAGGCCTCGATGATCGGATCCCACCATCCGCTGAACAGGCTTGGAAAGCCAATGTTATGAGGCCGTTCAGGCAAGGTCACAGAAACGAATCCGCGCTCGGCATTACGGCGGATTTCGTCGGCACCGAGGCGTGCTGTTCCATCAGGTCCAGGTGCTAGCCAGGTAATGCCACAGGGAATAATCCTCTCGGGGTACTTCTGCCACCACTCTTCGTAGAGCCAATCATTCCAAGCACGCATGGTTGCCAAACCAACTTCAGGATTGCTTGCAGCGCTAAAGATTCGACCAGCGAAACCAGCGACTTGTGAGGGAAAGTTGAGTGATGCCCAACATCCGATGAGATCCATGTCTTTGATCCGCTCATCAATGTCCCAGCAACCGCGCCGCATATCTTCAAAACGCGCTGGCTCAAGTGATCGCAGTTCAGGTTTGCGACCAGCCACCGCGTTCATTCCAACTTGACTAAAAATTTGGCCATCAAAGGACCACACTTGGTGGCCACGCTCATTAACGATGAGACGCGGAGCTTGATCTTGCAAGGCTTTGGGGAGGCGACCGTCAAACATATTGGGCGGTTCAACAAGATGATCATCAACAGAAATCAGCGTGTAGTAAACCGGTGAGTGTTCGGGCTCGGGCAACAAAATCTCTTGATTGGTAGGTCCGATGATGTATGTGTCGGGTGATGAAAAACTCACGATGATTGTCCATTCGAAACTGTCTGAGAAGCCAAGAGTAGGGCTTGGTAAGCGATTTTGCCAAGATGCTCGGCGAGGTATTGCTGGGCATGGATATATGAGCCATTTTCGATGGCCTGGTCGGTGAGCAGGGGTAGCACAGATGCCCCGATAACTGCCGGGGCTACTCCAGATCGGGCGACCCATTGCAGGCCGACACCGGTGTCGAGGACGCGTTCAGTGGTGACAAGTCCAGGGTTGATATTGATGGCGCGAATTCCAGCCGAGCCATATTCAAGGGCCAACATTTCAGCCATCCGATGAAAGCCTGCTTTGGTTGCTCCGTACATCAATGACCACCCACCCTCGCCAGCAACTTGTTGGGGGATCAGTTGACCAGCATCGCTAGTGATATTCAAGATAGTGGCGCGCCAACCTGTGCCAGGGTGGACATCATTGTTGAGAGCATGTTGTAGAAAAGCGTGCGTGAATAAAAGTGGGGCAGTGAAGTTCCCTGTTGCGCGACGAATAATGTCTGCAGGGTCTGAATCGGCGAAGCGCAGATCATTTCCCGAACCGACGTAAATGGCGTTGTTGACTAAAAGATCAATGCGACCACTAGTAGCGGACAGACAACGTTGAAATGATGGCTCGATATCGTCAAGATCGAGAACATCACTGACGACCGTGTGACATTGTGCTCCGAGTTGTTGGGCGCTTTGAGCCGTTGATGTGAGACTTCCGGGAAGGTGATGTCCAGTTGCTGGATTGATGCCTGCGCCTTCGGTGATGGTTCGCCCGGTAATCACAAGGTCGTAGCCACCTTCGGCGAGGGCGAGGGCGATGGCTCGCCCGATTCCACGGCTCGCTCCAGTGACGAGGGCGACGGGACGATGGTTCCTGTGATTTATCTCCACCATTGCCCCTAAAAGTTGTGAGAGATTCATTGATCCCGACTAGTTTTTGACACGGTATCAGAAACATTTGGCGAAGCACCACAGCCTCGTCGGACTGACGAAGGGTTTGAACAATGGGTGCACTCAACGGAAAAGTTGCGATCGTGACGGGAGCGGGTCAGGGCGTGGGTCGTTGTCACGCCGAACTTTTAGCAGCCGAAGGCGCTGCCGTGGTGGTCAATGACCTTGGAGAATCTGCTGATGAAGTTGCTGCCAGCATTGTGGCCGCTGGGGGTCGTTGCGTGGCACAGCGTGGGAGTGTCACCGATTGGTCGGCGGCGCAAGCTTTAGTGCAACGAGCGATTGATGAATTCGGTGATCTGGATATTTTGGTCAATAACGCGGGGTCGATTCGTGATGGCATGAGTTTCTCGATGGAAGAGCAACAATTTGACAGCGTTGTGGGAGTGCATCTCAAAGGACATTTTGCTCCCGCCCATTTCGCGGCGGTGCATTGGCGCAACGTTGCCAAAGAGATGGGGGAGGGAGCAGTTTTACCAGCTCGGCGCATCATCATGACAACCAGCGAAAGCGGTTTGTTCGGTGGGCCAGCGCAGAGCAACTATGGCTCGGCCAAAGGTGGCATCTTGACGATGACTTTGGTTTTAGCGCGCGAACTCAGCCGTTATAACGTCACGGTGAATTGCATCGCACCGCGGGCGCGTACGCCGATGACGCAAGTGAATCCAAAGTTTGCTCAACCGAGTGAAGGTTTTGATAAGTATGACCCAGCCAATATCAGTCCTATGGTGGCGTTCTTGGCGAGTGATGCGGCGAGCGATATCAATGCTCAAACATTTATCGTCTTGGGGGATCAAGTCCATCGGATGCGACCAGCTGAAATCGCCAATTCGATCTCTGGTGGAGGTCAGAAGTGGACTGTTGAAGGTTTGATTGCGGCTAAGGACGAGATGTTTGGCGGCATGCCTTCTGGGATTCCGGTTTGGGGTGGCCCACCGATGTAATTCAGTGGGGGGCGCCGAATTGACGGTCACCAGCGTCGCCGAGTCCAGGCACGATAAAGGCGTTCTCGTTCAGTCGTTCGTCGAGGGCCGCAGTAAAGATACGCAAGTTAAGTCCTGTGGTTCGCAAGTACTCGATACCTTCAGGTGCAGCTAAAACGCAGATCACTGTGATCGGACCTGTGGCATGGCGTTGCATCAATAGCTCACATGCGTGGGCCAAGGATCCGCCTGTGGCCAACATTGGATCCAAGACGATGCAGGTACGGCCCGCCAAAGTTTCCGGCAATTTGTTGACGTAGGGCTTAGGTGCAAAAGTTATTTCGTCGCGACTGATGCCTACGAAACCGACATCGGCATTGGGCATCAATTCTTGTGCAGCGTGGAGGAACCCTAATCCGGCGCGCAAAACTGGTACGACGACTGGCTGGCTGCTGAGTGCCTGACCCGCTGTTTCAACAAGAGGTGTCTGGACTCGCACCGCGGTTGTCGGTAGATCACGCGTGGCTTCGGCGAGCAATAAAGTTCCGACGCGCTCAAGTTCTTGGCGAAATAAAGCATTGGGTGTCGAGACATCTCTGAT
>CAMAYS010000010.1:0-26821 GCA_945862545.1 Bifidobacterium breve
GGCACTATCCAGCACCAGAACCACAACGGGGTCAGCCGACAGAGCCTTCCATCTGGAGTTCGATCAAACGACTCCACTCAACGGCGTATTCCATCGGCAAGGTACGTGTTACGGGCTCGATGAAACCGTTGACAATCATGCCCATGGCCTGCTCTTGTGAAAGACCACGACTCTGCAAATAGAACAATTGCTCATCGGCGATCTTGGACACAGTTGCTTCGTGGCCAATCTGGGCATCTTTCTCGCCGACTTCCATATATGGGAAAGTACGACTTTCGCTTTGATCGTCAAGAATCAAGGCATCACACTGGACGTGGCTCTTGCAGCCGTAGGCGCCTTCATCAACGCGCACGAGTCCACGGTAAGCAGTGATGCCACCGTCTTTGCTGATTGATTTCGACACAATCTTCGATGTGGTTTCAGGAGCTGCATGAACCATCTTGGCTCCAGCGTCTTGATGCTGACCTGCGCCCGCATAAGCAACGCTCAGCACTTCGCCTGTTGCCTTGGGTCCAACCAAGTACACACTTGGGTACTTCATGGTGAGCTTTGAACCGATATTGCCGTCAATCCATTCCATGTGGCCTTCTGCTTCAACACGAGCACGCTTGGTGACCAAGTTGTAGACATTGGGAGACCAGTTCTGAATCGTCGTGTACGTCACATGAGCGCTGGGCTTAACGATGATTTCAACGACGGCCGAGTGCAGCGAATCGCTGGTGTACACCGGCGCCGAGCAACCTTCAATGTAATGAACCTTTGAGCCCTCATCGGCAATGATGAGCGTGCGTTCAAACTGTCCAGCATTTTCAGCGTTAATACGGAAGTATGCCTGCAGCGGCATATCGCATTCAACGCCTGGTGGAACATAGATGAACGATCCACCCGACCACACGGCGCTGTTCAAAGCAGAAAACTTATTGTCTCCTGGAGGAATCACGGTGCCGAAGTATTGCTTGATAAGTTCGGGATATTCACGCAACGCAGTGTCCATGTCGCAAAACAAAATGCCCAATGCTTCAAGATCTTCGCGGTTGCGGTGGAAGACAACTTCTGATTCGTATTGCGCAGTGACACCAGCCAAGTACTTACGCTCGGCTTCTGGGATGCCCAACTTTTCGTAGGTTGCTTTCATCTGCTCGGGGAGATCGTCCCACTCATCAACTTGCGCGGTCGCAGGACGGAGGTAATAAAAGATGTCTTGAAAATCGATGTCTGGCATGTTCTTAGAAAACCATGGCGACATTGGCTTCTTCTCGAACAAGCGCAGGCTCCGCTCACGAAAATCAGTCATCCACTTGGGCTCGCCCTTCCACCATGAGATCTGATCGACGACTGGCTTACTCAAACCTTTTTCGGGTTTGAACGCGTATTCCACGTCATCGCTCCAACCGAGGGAGTATTTGCTGAGGTCGAGATCAAATGAGGTCATCTTGCGGGCTCCAAACGCTGGGAGGGCCTGTCAAACAACAAACCCAACTAACTGAATTAACACTACGGCCATAGTAACAATTAATGCAAGGTTTGGACTGTCGGGCGGATAAAAGAATGACCCCAAAAGTCACACCTTTTAGAGGCTGAGTGACAACTCGCCAACGCTTTGAGCAGGCATTTCAATAAAAATACATTCACCTGGGCAGGCCTCAGCGGCGTGCACGACCGCCTGGTAACTCTTCAAAGGGACCCAGGCCAGGCTCCCTGACCCCCCTGGATCATTGAGCGGCGAGCCCAATTCAGCGACATAGGCGATCCCATCTTCAAGTTGCACAAAGACGTCGGGACAATGGTCAAGGCAGAGTCCGTCACCAGTACACAAATCTTGGTCGATCCATACCCTCATTGAGTGTCAGGATAACGGCGACACGCTCGAAGGGTCTGATCGGGCGTACCCTCACACCGTGCCTTCTGACTCCCGTGGCCCCGTCGCCAAACAAGTACCCCACATCCTCCCCCGCCTCACCGGACCGACAAACGATCCGTATTACTGGATGAGTAACCGCGATGACCCAGAGACGATTACCTACCTCACGCAAGAGAACGAACACTGCGAAGCGTGGTTCGCCCCACACACAGAATTAGTTGAAGTTCTTTTCAACGAAATCAAATCACGAGTTCAAGAAACCGATGCCAGCGTGCCGACTCTCAAAGATGGTTGGTGGTACACCACGCGCACCGAAGAAGGTTCACAGTACGCCATTCATTGTCGGGGTCTCTCACGTGATACGGCAACTGCAAACATCATTCTCGATGAGAATGCTCTAGCCCACGGACATGAATACTTTTCATTAGGTTCCTTTGACATCAGCCCTGACGCACATCTGCTGGCTTGGGCTGCCGATACCGACGGTAGTGAGCACTTCACCATGCGTATTCGTGATCTACGCACTGGCATTGATCTTGATGATGAGATCACCGATACATCTTGGGCCGGCACTGCGTGGAGTACCGACTCGGCCTATCTCTTCTATGTCACCTACGACGAACAAGAACGTCCAAGTAGCGTTTGGCGCCACAAAGTAGGCACATCCGCATCAGACGACGTGCGGATCTTTGAAGAAACAGATGAGCGTTTCTATGTCGGAGTTGATCTGACGCGTAGTGGTGCATGGATCGTGATTGATGCTGACAGCAAAACATCAAGTGAATGCCGTTTGATATCTGCAAGTGATTGTCTTCATGAACCAGTGGTTGTTCGCCCGCGCAGCGAAAATCTCGAATACCACCTTGATCATTGGGGTGACTCCTTTGTTGTTTTGACCAATGACAAAGCCGTTGACTTTCGCATCATGCAAGCCCCAGAAAATGATCCCGGTACCTGGGCAGAATTGATCGCCCATGTTGTGGGCAACCGCATCACTCGCGTCGAGTGCTTCGCCACCCACCTAGTGATTCATGAATGGGTCAATGCGCAGCCGCAACTAAAGATTGTGTTGCGCGACTATTCAACAATGCCCATTGATCTAGGACAGATGCCGCACGACGTGGACCTTGATAGCAATCCGGAGTGGGATACACAGTGGCTACGTTTTTCAACTGAAAGCATGGTCAGTCCAGCAACGGTCTGGGAGCAAAATATTGCTACTGGTGAACGCAATATGCTGAAGCGTTCACCCACACCCAATATTGATCTCGGTGATTACGAGACCCAGCGCTATTGGGCCACGTCGCTTGACGGAACGAAAGTTCCTTACGACATTGTGCGTCACAAAAATGCTCAACCGAACGGCACTGCGCCTGCCATCGTCTATGCCTACGGAAGTTACGAGATCTCCATACCACCATGGTTTAGTGTCGCTCGATTGTCGCTCGTAGATCGCGGCTGGACATGGGTCTTAGCCCATCCTCGCGGTGGTGGTGAGATGGGTCGGAACTGGTATCTCGATGGTCGCCTTGAGAACAAACGCAATACATTCGATGATGTCAACGCAATCGCTGACGCTGTCATCGACGCCGGTTGGGCTGCAGCAGGACATATCGGTGTGCGCGGTGGTAGCGCTGGCGGTTTGATGGTCGGAGCATGTATCAACTTTCGCCCGGAGCTTTGGAATGCAGTTGTCGCCGAAGTTCCTTTCGTGGATGTGGTGACGACAATGAGTGATCCATCCATACCTTTGACCGTCACCGAATGGGAAGAGTGGGGCGACCCACGGATTGAGCCATATGCGACATGCATGTTGCAGTATTCGCCATACGACAATGTGACTGCCCGCGCCTACCCGGCCATATTCGCCACTGGTGGACTCAATGATCCGCGTGTTGCGTACCATGAGCCAGCTAAGTGGGTAGCCAAGATCCGTTCGTTGCGAACGAATGATGCCCCTCTGCTCCTTCGCACCGAAATGGGAGCTGGACATGGTGGCCCAAGTGGACGTTACGAACGCTGGCGAGAAGAAGCGCGTGTCAGCGCTTTCTTGTTATCGACTCTCACCTAAAAAAATGCGCTAGAGGACAACTGTCAATAGCGCCAAGGCCATCAAAATAACATTGCGCACAACATGTCCAGGGCCCAAGGGACGCGAACTCCACGCACCGAAACACGCACACACAGGACGATGGCCAAGCCGCAGTTGACGCACAATCAAAAAATTAAAAACTGCAAGAAGCAGGAGTGCAATTATCCCCGTGATTACTGAAGCGATGTGCGCCACCAAGAACGCACCTAACAAGATCTCAAACCACGGGACAATAGGTACAAGTACGTCAGGCGTACCCAAGGCGACGGCGTCTATTGGCCAACGTTGACCGCTGGCAATCTTTGAAGCACCAGCCACACAGAACACGGCCCCGACGATGACTGAAGAAATGGTGCCAATCATCAAAGGCTATTCGAATGTAGGCATTTTGACCGAAGCAACTTTGCCTCGAAAGAAGACCATCGCAGCAGCAACATCGTCATTTTGGGCGAGGTCCTGAACGCGACCGACGACAAAAAAATGATCTCCAACTTCGTACACAACTTCAATCGTGCAATCAATCCAGCCAATCACGCCAGTAAGAATCGGTGAGCCATTTGCTGATGGCTTCCATTCCACACCAGAAAATTTACTGGTCTCACCATCAGCAGGTTCTTTAGCGAATTTCCAACACAGTTCATCTTGACCATCAGCCAAAATATTGACGCAGAATTTTCCGGACTCAGAGATTGCGGGCCAACTACGCGACTGCATTCCTGGAAAGAAGCCGACCAATGGTGGATCCAACGAAACAGAAGAAAATGAACCGATTGTCATGCCATGAGGCGCGCCCGATGAGTCAAGCCCAGTGACTACCGTGACCCCAGTTGGAAAATGTCCCAGTACATCTCGATAACGGCGCGGGTCGATCTGCGAATCGGTCATGTCATGTACCTTAGATGTTCCGACCTCAGGTAGCGCACTCTGATTCGGCGACGTCGGCAACGAATGGTCCCGTTTCGTCGTAATCAGTGAAGTAAGCCTCGTTCTCCTCGGGAGTTGGAATGACATCGAGGTCACGGAGTCCGTCAGCGATCTTGCTCGCTCCGCCAACGCGGTTCATCCATGTCGCAAAGAGTTCTCCAGCGTTACGCTCCTCTGCGAAGCGACGTACGACTCGCGCCACTCCCTCTGGGGCTGTCTTCGCCGGAAGCCGAAGAGCCTTCTCACCAAAGTGAATTTGCTCATCACCAACGTGACCACCAAGCAGCAACTGATACCCCGGCAAGGAGCGACCATGTGCACGACGTTCAGCTCCAAATAAGCCAATGTCTGAAGCATGGTGTTGCCCACAACTGTTCGTGCATCCCGAAATGTTGATACGCACTCCGCCTACTTCAGCCAAACCCTCTTCTTCAAGGCGCTCACCAATGGCCTTGGCTAAACCGCGCGACTGGGTGACAGCAATATTGCATGTATCGGCGCCTGGGCAAGCTACCACATCACGCGCTAACTCAGCACCAGGACGCGCCATGCCGATTTCGTCAAGCCGATCAAATAATTCGCGTAACTGGGATTCTTGGAGATTGCGGAAGACCACATTCTGACGATTTGATAAACGAACATCGGCTCCAAGTGCTCGCTGGATGTTTGCAAGTGAGGCAAATTGCGCAGCGGTGATATCACCAAGAGCAGCATAAGCAACCGCAGAGACCGTGCCCTTGCCTGCACCACGGATCACACTGGCCTGTTCCCAACGAGCAAAGGGATCAGACGAACGAAGAATCACACTGACGCCTTGACCAACCTCGGACACCTCACCTGAAGTGGCCATTCCAGCGGGCGTATCGCCAGTGGCGATCACTTCTGGTGGAATGCCGCCAGGCCATGTGGACGAAGCGGGCAATGTATGACGGATTTTGATGACTCGGCGACGCACTTCATCAATGCCGATTTGATCGACGACCCACTTCAGTCGGGCGCGCAACTTGTTGTCACGATTTCCTGTCTGTTCAAATAAGCGCAATACGGATTCAATTGTTGGCAAAAGATCTTCACGGCTCGTGAAATCTTCAAGGGACTGAGCGGGGTGTGGATTGGCTCCTAAACCGCCGGCAACATAGACCCGAAAACCAACCTCTGTTGTCCCATCTTCTCGCTGACGAGTCGCACCAACGACACCAACGTCGTTGAACATGGCTTGCCCACAGTCGGTACTGCAACCCGAAAAGTTGACCTTAAATTTGCGGGGCAAACGCTGACCTAATGGGTTGCGCACGAAGTGACGATGAACTGCTTCAGCCCATGGAGTGACATCAAGTTTTTCGTACGGACATGCACCAGCCAAGTGACAGGCCATGACGTTGCGAACCGTGTCTCCACAAGCTTCACGCGAGGTCAAACCGACAGCCGCCAGACGACGCAACAAATCAGGAATGCGAGCCAACTGCACAAAGTGGAATTGGATGTTCTGGCGTGTCGTAATGTGCCCCCATCCACGGGAGAACTCCGTTGCTAAGACGCCCATGAGTTCCATTTGTTCAGGAGTAATCGTTCCCGCGGGCAACTTGATACGAACCATCTGGTTGGTGCCGCCTTGACGCTGTCCGTACACACCGTTGTTCAGACGCATCACCCGAAAAACATCTTCTCCAATTTCACCACCTAGATATTGACTAATAGCGATCTCAAAGCGTTCGATATCGCGCATCTGCTCGGCATCTAAATCTCGGGGTTGTGGTGCGGGTGCAATTGTCATCAGTTTTCCAATCTCCAAAGTGGGTAATACATGTGGCGTCTTTAACGCCCGACTTCTTCGCCTGCTTCGCGCAACGCGTCATGGATTGCTCCACGTAAACGCCGAGCACTATCACTTGATAAATGAGCAACTAGGCCTGTCCCCTGACGGCCCGCCTCTTCGACTGTCAGAACAACTCGCGGGGTTGCATCGTCATAATCATCACAAATTGCGATCGCCCATGAGACTGCCGTGGCATCCTCATCACCTGGTGGGATATCACTCTGAGTCATCGGCTGATCATCTATCGAGCGACGCATCTCAGACTCCCCGCGCCCACACCGATGTGCCTGCAGTTGGCGAGAAATCAAAAGCCGCCACTGCACCAATAACGATCGTGCTCGGAGATTCAAGCGGCGCATCTGCCAACTCCCCCAATGTCGTACGCAACGTGTTCTGCTCAGGTCGTGTTCCGTAGCGCACCGCTGCCACGGGTGTATCGGCCGCAAGTCCTCCGGCCATCAACCGTTCAGCAATGACGGCTCGTTCTGATACTCCCATGAGTACAACGATGGTTCCGCCTACCTTGGCTAGTGACTCCCAATCAATACCTGTTGCTCCACCTTTTTCGCGATGCCCAGTCACCACCGTGAAGCCAACCGAGACGCCACGGTGTGTCACGGGAATCCCCGCGGCAGCAGGAACGCCGATGGCTGAACTAATTCCGGGGACGACATCAAATGCGATGTCAGCATCAATTAAAGCTTGCGCTTCTTCCCCACCGCGACCGAAAACATACGGGTCACCGCCTTTGAGACGAACAACATTCAAACCTTGACTACCGAGATGCACCAGCAAAGTATTAATCATTTCTTGCGGAGTCGGACGGCCAGGTTTCTTGCCAACGTCAATCAACTCAACTCCCACGCGTGCCAGATCAAGAATTGCCTGATCGGCCAAACGATCATGCACGATCACGTCAGCTTGTGCGATCAGACGCGCCGCCCGAACTGTTAAAAGTTCGGGGTCTCCAGGACCGGCGCCTACAAGATAGACGGTCATGTGCTGACCACCGTTCCCTGCAACGACTCACGGGGGCATGACATATGAATGTTGTGGCTTGCCACAATCTTTTCGATGATGGGCTTCCAATTGATATCTTCGGTGCTGCGACCATCGGCATGAATGAGTTCACGCTCTTGCGCCAACTCATTCACAACTTCTTCAAATTCTGGACCGACTAATGCTTCGAGTTTTTGGCGCATCCACGATGAGAGCGCCGGACTGTTGCCGCCAGTTGACACCGTGACCATTAGATCGCCACGTCGGACTACTGCGGGCAAAGTGAATGCACAACGATCGGGATCATCAGCCGAGTTGATCCAGATACCTCGTTCTTCGCAGGTGTCGTAGATCAACTGATCAAGATCTCGGTTGCCCGTTGCAGTAATGACAAGACGCTGTTGATCAAGATCTGCCAATTCAAAAGCGCGCTGATGAATCGTGACCGCAAGCCCAGCAAATTCATCTAATACCTGTGGGGCGACCACAGTGACAATCGCTCCTGCGGCGAGGAGTTGTTCGGTCTTTCGCAAACCGATTCTTCCCGCGCCCACGACCAAGCACGACCGACCTTCAAGATTGAGGTTGATCGGGAATTGGTTCTTGGTCACTCGGAGTCTCGAATCATGAGTGCTGCACAGGTCATGCCCGTTGCTTCATCGATCAAAACTGCCGCACCACCGGGACGATGGCGATCATAATTATCAATCACTAGTGGAACTGAAACATTGAGATGCACGCGGCCCAAATCGTTGAGACCCAAACTTTCGGCAGGACTATGCGTCGCTGTTGCCACATCGTGGCGCAACTCAATCGCACTCACGAAAGCTTTTGCTGTTCTGGTCTGATGCTTAATGATCCAGCGACTCCCAGTTTCGAGTGGCTTGTCAACCATCCACGAAATGTCCGCAATAATTCGGTCAGTAACAATCGGTGCCTCACTTGCGACGGCGGCGACCAATACATCACCCCGACCGATGTCAATGTCATCAGCCAGTTGCACGCTGATTGCCTCACCAGGTTGAGCAGTGTCTTGAGGAACTCCACCACGATCGATCCCGATCACGGTTGATTGCTGTCCACCAGGTAGCACCCGAATCAAGTCACCAATTGCCAAAGACCCACCAGTGAGCCGTCCCGCAAATCCGCGATAGTCGTGATGTTCAGTTGAGTACGGACGAATGACCCACTGCACTGCGAGTCGAGCACCGACGTTGTGATCGCCTGGCACTTCAATCGTTTCTAAAAGGTCGAGTAGTGGCAGACCTTTAAACCACGGCATGTTTGTCGAAGCATCAACAACGTTGTCACCTAGTAGCGCCGAAATCGGTAACGGATTGAGAACTACTGGCGCTGGCAATGCGTCGGCATGAGCAGTCGCTTCGGCAACGATGCGGTGATATGTAGCCTCATCAAAATCGACGAGATCCATTTTATTCACGGCCAAGATCACGAGCTTCACTCCGAGTAGTGAAGCAACAAACAGGTGCCGGCGAGTTTGTTCGGTCAATCCGTTACGAGCGTCAACCAAAACGATTGCGACATCTGATGCCGAAGCACCAGTCACCATGTTGCGGGTGTACTGCGCATGACCCGGAGTGTCAGCAACAACGAATGTGCGCTTAGGCGTCGCGAAATAGCGATACGCCACGTCAATGGTGATTCCTTGTTCGCGTTCGGCACGTAAACCATCAGTCAGCAAAGCCAGGTTCAACGATCCGTCGCCATAACGGGTGCTCGCTTTTTCAACGGCCGACAACTGATCCTCAAAAACAGTTTTTGTGTCGTGTAGCAAACGGCCAATCAATGTTGATTTGCCGTCGTCAACCGAGCCTGCGGTAGCGATACGCAAAACCATCAGAAATATCCTTCGCGCTTGCGATCTTCCATGGCTGAATCGGAGAAGTTGTCATCGGCACGAGTAGCGCCACGTTCGGTAATTCGTGCGGCCGCTACTTCAACAAGAACTTCATCAACATTGCTGGCCGTTGAGCGCACTGCACCAGTGCAACTTGCATCGCCAACGGTGCGATAGCGAACTGTTTCTTCAAACGGCGTTTCGCCTGCTTCGAGAACGACAGGTCCACCCACGCTCAGCAACATTCCGTTGCGCTCGACCACCGTGCGACGGTGTGAGAAATAAATCGATGGCAATGCCACATTTTCAATACCGATATAACGCCAAATATCAAGTTCGGTCCAGTTGGAAAGCGGGAAGGCACGCAGGTGTTCACCTGGACGGATCTTGGCATTCAACATGTTCCACGGCTCGGGACGTTGGGCACGAGGTTCCCACTGACCGAAGTGATCACGGAACGACAAGATACGTTCTTTGGCACGAGCCTTATCTTCGTCGCGACGTCCTCCACCGAAAGCTGCGTCAAATTTGTGCTCAGCAATGGCATCAAGCAAGGTCACCGATTGCAAACGATTACGACTAGGGCGTGGACCCGTTTCTTCTACAGCGCGCCCCGAGTCAATTGATTCCTGAACGCTGGCCACGATCAACTTCACTCCGTATTGCTCAACCAAGATGTCTCGATAAACGATGACTTCATCAAAGTTGTGTCCTGTGTCGACATGCATCACTGGGAAAGGCAAACTTCCTGGCCGAAAGGCTTTGGCTGCTAAATGCAAAAGAACAGCCGAATCTTTTCCGCCAGAAAACAACAAAACCGGATTGCGACATTCAGCGGCGACTTCACGGATAATCGTGATTGCTTCATCTTCGAGTTCGGCCACGCTCTGCTTGATTTCGGCAGGCGTTGCTTGTGTTCCACTATCGATCATTGTCATGACTGTCCTTTAGACGTTGTCGTCAATTTCGTCGTTACGTGTAATCCGCATTCGGTTTTGTTTTGGCCAGACCAGCGTCCAGCGCGCTTATCTTCACCTGGGGCGACTGGGCGCGTGCATGGCCAGCATCCGATCGACGGAAAACCGCGTTCCACAAGGGGGTTGCGCGGGAGGTCGTTGTTCACGATGTAAGACTCAATATCTTCATCGCTCCAAGCCACGAGAGGATTGATCTTTGTGAGGCCACGGACTTCGTCGTACTGAACGACTGGCGTGTCGGCGCGTGTCGGACCATCGACTCGACGAATACCGGTGATCCAACCACTACGTCCCTGCAAGGCCCGGTTCAGCGGTTCAACTTTGCGGCGCGCGCAACATCCTTCAACATCAAATTGCCACTGATCGTCGGGACGCACATCATCAAGTGGACGAATGATCTCAAGTGGAAACTTCAAACGCTGTTGAAGGTTTTCCACCAACCAACGAGTCTCGGCAAAGAGGTACTGAGTATCAAGCAACACAATGGGCACACCAGGGGCGTGGGTGGCGACCAAATGGACCAGCACTGGGTCCTCGAAACTGGCGGTGAGCACGAGTCCATTGCCGAATTCGCGGTGAGCCCAAGCGACCGTCGCTGCCGCATCAGTCTCGGCAATATCGTTAGGGATGGGGCTGATCTGCGTGCTCATTGCCCACATAGTATCTAATACCTGACTAATCCTGTCATATTTGTGGCAATTATCATTTATACCGATGTAGGCTCGCTATCAACCTCATACTGGTGCCCACAATGACCCCTACCGCCCTCACCGATACTTGGAAGATCAAAGCCATCACTGGCTCCTTCGGTGCTGAATTATCGACTGGTGACGTGCGCTCGGATATGGCCCCCGGTCAATTACTGGACATCCTCGAGAAAAATCTCGTTGTCGTGTTACGCGACCAATTTTTGGACCACAGCGAGCAAGTGGCGCTAGCCCGTACCCTCGGAGAACCAACACCCGCTCACCCTGTGGTCCCTGGTCACCCGCAGTATCCAGAAATTCTTGAACTTGACGCTGCCCGAGGGGGCAAGAACGCTCAATGGCACACCGATGTCACGTTCGTTGCCACTCCGCCAGCTGGCTCGGTTTTGGTCGCCGATGTTTTGCCCGAATCAGGTGGCGACACCTTATGGGCTGACATGCGAACGGCATATGAACGCCTCAGCCCGAGCCTTCGTCATCTCGTGGACGGGCTCGAAGCCGTGCACCGGATTTCACCGCTTGCCTATTGGGGCGAACCATTTGACTCGGCAATGTCGCGTGACGACGCGCAAAAGTTGTACGACGACGCAGCCAGAGTTCCGCCAGTCATTCACCCAGTGGTGCGCGTACACCCGAGCACGGGTCGCCGATCTCTGTTCGTCAATCCCGGTTTCACTAGCCACATTGTTGGATACTCACGAATTGAGAGCGCCAACCTTTTGAAGTTGTTGTTCGAGCATGCAACTCAGCCTGAATTTGTGATGCGTCATCAATGGCGCGATGGCGATGTCGTGCTGTGGGACAACCGAGCGACGATGCATTACGCCATTGACGATTTTGGAGATGCGGAACGTCGCATGCGCCGAGTGACTATTCGTGGTGGAAATACCGTGGGACCGAATGGGACGACGAGTCACATCGTCGCCGATCCCCTCATCGCCGTGCGCTAGCCCTTAGTGGAACTGGTGGATAGCGAAACGACTTGATTCTCGGCAGCCGCGAATACTTCAACGCCGTGCTTCTCACCACGACGACGAGCCGCTGCTAATAACTCATCAACGGCGGTGTCACTACGAGTTGGGTCATGGTGAAAGAGCGCCAATTTTTTGACGCCGCATTCAATTGCCACCCACACCGCATAATCAACCGTGCAATGGCCCCAATCACTCTTGCCAGCAAACTCATCTGTCGTGTACTGCGCATCGTGAATCAGTAGATCGGCATCTTGACAAAGTTCACGCGCACCATCAGTGATCCCCATTGAACCATCTGCAGGCATTTGATGATCAGAGATGTACGTAACACTTGCTGTCTGATGCGTGACGCGAAAGCCGAGAGTTTTTCCGACGTGTGGTACCAGACGACTTTTGATCTGTAGATCACCGATCACGAAATCACTGTCATCGACATCATGGAAGTCAAATTTCCCCGGTAACGAAGTGACGCTCACTGGAAACATCGGAGGCTTGATGATCGACTCAAAAACTTCGCGCACTGTGCGACCATCATCTTGGGTCGGTCCGTAAATATTAAATTGCGCTCCATCGCGCAATGTCGGAACAAAAAATGGAAGGCCCTGAACATGATCCCAGTGCATATGTGTCAGTAGACAGTTTCCCTGAAAGGGACCCGTCACTGGAACTCTTTCTCCGCAATAACGCAATCCTGTTCCAAGATCAAAAACCAAGGGTGCTTGATCAGGCGCGCTCAAACCAACACAAGATGTGTTGCCGCCATAACGCCTCGTGTCATCATCATGGCAAGGCGTGGATCCGCGCACGCCAAAGAATGTGACCTCAATGTTTTGATTTTCCCCGATGACATGAACGCTAAGTGACAACAGGGGGTAATTGAAATGGCTAGAGGAGGTGACCTTCGTCGCAGTTGAGGTAGAGCGGTGTCAACACTGGCGAGTACCGTGGCGCTATGAACCCAATTTCGGAACATTCAATTCGGGTCAACGATCTAGACATCACCTACCTTGCGGCTGGTCTTGATAACACTGGGCCTTTGGCTATTTGCCTGCACGGATTCCCTGATTCAGCCCATACCTGGCGCCATTTGCTGCCTAGATTGGCCGACGCCGGCTATCGAGCCGTAGCACCGTTCTTGCGCGGTTACGCCCCCACGGAGGTGCCAAGCGATGGTCGCTTTCAGACCGCCGCCTCGGCCATGGACGCCTTGGCTCTGCGGGAGGCACTTGGTGGTGGCTCCGATTCAGTCATCATCGGACACGACTGGGGCGCGATGATTACACACATCGCCGCCAATTACCGACCGGATGCTTTCGCCAAGGTGGTGACAATGGCTGTGCCTCCTGGCAACGCCGTGGGAGTGGCTTTCCTGTCAAACCTGGCACAGATTAAGCGCAGTTGGTACATGTTCTTTTTTCAACACCCGTTTTCGGACTTCGTCGTCGCGGCCGACGACCTTGCTTATATCGACATGTTGTGGGATGACTGGTCTCCAGGTTTTGACGCCACCGAGGAGTTAGCTCTCCTCAAGCCAAGTCTTCGTGATCCAGCGAACCTCGCCGCAGCACTGGGTTTCTATCGCGCCACACTCGGCGCTGGCTACAACGATCCTGCATTACAAGCCGCGCAAGATATGTCCTCAACAATTCCGCCACAACCCCTGCTCTACGTACACGGGCGCACCGACGGTTGCATGGGTCTAGAAGTGGCTGATTTTGCTGCAGCCGAATTAACACCTAATGCGCGGATGCAGATCATCGACAACGCCGGACATTTTGCTCACCTTGAGCGGCCAGATTACGTGAATGACATTATTTTGTCATTCCTTGCTGAGTAGCAGATCGTGAACCGCCCTACTCTGCCCGATGGTCTCGTCATCGTCGTCAAACGCGAGTGCGCCACTTGTGTGATGGTTGTGCCAGTCATTGAAGAACTCATCAATGGGCCGCTTCCAGTCACGGTCTACGTACAGGATGATCCAACATTCCCTGAATCACTTGCACGCAGTCACGATGCAGACCTGTCTGTGAGTTGGCATTACGACATTGAAACTGTGCCAACGGTTTTGCGTATCGAAAACGGAGTCGAAGTTGCTCGAACTGTTGGTTGGGTTCGTGACGAATGGCTCAAAATAACTGGGCTCAGTTCGCTAGGAGTGGAACTCCCAGATTTTCGACCTGGTTGCGGTTCATTGAGTGTTGACCCTGATTTGGTTGATGAATTACGCGTTCGCTTTGGGGTAAGTGCTCTTGCGGCACGCCGTGTCGAGGTGGCCGACGCAGAGGACGAGTTTGAAGCAATGTTTGATCGCGGTTGGACTGATGGACTTCCTGTCGTGCCACCTACCGAACAACGTGTCATGCGCATGCTCAACGGAACGACTCGTCAACCGACAGATGTTGTTGCCATCGTTCCACCAGACCTCGTGGAAGTTACCGTTGAGAAAGTCGCCATTAATGCTGTCATGGCTGGGTGCAAACCCGAGTACTTGCCATGGGTGATTGCCGCACTTGAAGCCGTCTGTAACGACACCTTCAACATTCACGGTGTGCTTGCCACAACGATGCCCGTTGGTCCAGTCATCGTGTGTAATGGCCCAGGGACTCGCGCCATTGGAATGAACAGCGGGATGAATGTTTTCGGCCAAGGAAATCGCGCCAACCTGACAATTGGTCGCGCCGTGCAATTGATTATTCGCAATATCGGCGGTGGACGTCCTGGTGAAGTTGATCGTGCTACTCATGGCAATCCTGGAAAATTATCTTTTTGCTTTGCCGAGGATGAACTTGGTACACCATGGACAACACTGAGTGAGAGCCGTGGCATATCACGCACCACTGATGCAGTCACCGTTTTCCCAGGCGAAGGTCCGCGTTGTGTTGTTGACCAACTAGCACGCGACCCCGAGAGTCTGACAAATACTTTTGCCGCTTGCCTACGGACCCTGCACAATCCCAAATCGGTTTTAGCCTTTGACGCAATCGTCGTCATGGGTCCAGAGCATGCCCGCGTGTACGCCGATGCTGGCTGGGACCGCGATCGCGTACTGAGTGAAATCCATGCCCGCCTGCAGATTCCGGGATCAGAATTGATCCGAGGTGCCAATGGGATCGCCGAAGGGGTGCCCACCCACCTCAGCGGGATGACTTTGCCAAAGTTCAGGCCCGGCGGGCTTCTACTTGTGCACGCTGGCGGAGGCGCAGGTCTTTTTTCTGCCATCATTGGAGGCTGGGCCAACGGAGATATCGGAAGCCAACCAGTCACTAGAGAGGTGCGAGCATGACGACATCAGCACATAGGTTCGTTCTTGATCCAACCAATGAACGCCGAGCCTCAACGATGGAGCGCGTTGGCCGACCAACGTCACTCAAAGGTCTCACCGTTGGATTGCTAGATATTTCCAAGGCGCGAGGCGATGTTTTCATTGATCGTCTTGAAGAACGTCTGTCAGAGATGGGTGCCGACGTCAAGCGTTACAAAAAGCCGACATTCACAAAGCCCGCACCCGTCGACCTGCGACATGAAATTTCCATCAACTGCCAAGTGGTGATTGAAGCACTTGCCGATTGAGGCAGTTGTACGTCGTGCAGTGTGCACGACATTGTGGATCTAGAGCGTCGGGGTATTCCCGGCGTATTTGTGGCGTCCTCTGAATTCATTTCAGCTGCAGATGCTCAGTCAAGATCTTTGGGTTTTCCCGATGTGGCAAGAGTCTTTACACCGCACCCCATTCAAGATCGCACCGACGACGAAATGCGGGCCTACGCCGACGCTGCCCTTGAAGAAATTGTGGCCGCAATTACGCGCAGCTGATAAAGAGTTGATTACGGCAATAAGAGTTCGCCATTTTGGCGGATGATGAGACCATCACTGATCAAGTCATTTACTAGTCGCATCGCAATTTCTGCAGAGCGATCCATAATCTCTGCCACTGCGTGAATGGGCACTGCACATTCTCCGAGTTGTTTGATGAGACGACCACGAGCCTGGCGATCTGAACCTTCAAAGCGAGCCTGCGCAACACTCACCCCAGCTGAACCCACACTTGGGTCGGTGCCAGTCCCCCGCCATGAACATTTCTCACTCAGTGGACACTCATCGCACGCAGGTTGTGGACGACAAATAGTTGCACCCAGATCCATGAGCGCTTGATTCCATAGCCACGCTTCTCCTTGTGGAACCCAATCATCGGCGAGCTTTTGAGCATCACGAGCCTTCAGAGTTCTTCCATGAAACCTTGCGAGTACTCGCGCGATATTGGTGTCAACTACGGCCGCATCCTCTTCAAATGCAAAAGCTAAAACAGCTCGTGCCGTATACGGTCCGATACCTGGCAAAGCAAGTAGTTCATCAAGCGTGCTCGGCGTGAGACCATTATGTTGCTCCACAATGACTCGCGCAGCAGCTTGCAGATTTCGCGCCCGACGCGGATAACCGAGGCCCTGCCACAGACGCAGAACATCACCCAAGGGCGCCCCAGCACAATCGGCGGGTGTGGCAAATGCATCAACAAATATCTGCCACTTCGGCATGGCACGACTGACCCCAGTTTGTTGCAGCATCACTTCGCTGACAAGGACATGCCAAGGATCGCGCGTATCACGCCAAGGTAACTGCCGCAGTCGCGGAGTGATCCACGAAAATATTGATGCGTGAAGACCAGCGTGGTCACTCACAGAAGAAGCAACCTTCAGGCTTCGCCCCATGCGGCATCCCCGTTGTAGGGACGCTCACGACTCGGAGCAAACTCTCGCTTCCAAACCATCACCCGACGACGGAAGTAACACACTTCTTTGCCATCTTGATTAAAGCCTTTAGTTTCAACGGTGACGATGCCACGATCATTCTTTGACTTGCTCTCTTGCTTATCAAGTACCCGAGTTTCGGCGTGAATCGTGTCCCCATGAAAGGTCGGGAACTTATGCTGCAAAGTTTCCACTTCAAGATTGGCGATTGCCGCTCCACTGACATCGGGCACGCTCATGCCGAGTACTAGGGAGTAAACCAAGTTGCCGACGACAACATTGCGGCCTTGAACACTCTTACCAGCAAACCAATCGTTGGTGTGCAATGGATGGTGGTTCATGGTGATCATGCAAAACAAATGATCGTCATATTCAGTAATGGTTTTTCCTGGCCAATGGCGGTACACATCGCCAATCACAAAATCTTCTAGGCAACGGCCAAATGGGCGCTCGTGAATAGTCATACCTAGAAACTAGTCCTGCTGACGCCGAAAGTTTTCGGCAGAACGAATCTCTTCCTCAGATGGGGTCCGAATTTGCCCGGTTCTTTCCTTGCCTGGGAAACGTTCGGAGAAGTCCAATATTCGTTCATCGTCCGCACCCGCCGTCGCCACGACATTTCGCAATGGCTCGAGTCGGTTGCGATCAATAGCCCAAGGACCGATCCGCAAAGACAAATACGTCAGTCCACCAATCAATATCGGGAGCCAAAATTGAGCCACTCGGTAGGAGACGACTCCGACCACCGCTGTCGCCCTCGTGAGACCAAATCCAACCAGGACTGGAACATAGATACCTTCGACCAGGCCCAGCCCCCCAGGCGTGAGAGGAATAGCAGCCAGCACATTGGCCAAACCAAAAGCGACGATCAATGCATCAAAAGTCAGCGATCCACCAAAAGCGCGTAGAAAAACCCACAGTGCGGCTGCGTCAATCAGCCAGTTAGCAGCAGCCCACCCGACGAGGCGTCGCAACATTGCCTTGTCGCCTGCCAATTCTTTCATTCGTCCACCGATATGACGCACTGCTTCTCCTGCGCGCTCTTCGTTTAAGTGCAGTCGACGCGCAATAGAGCGGAGTATTTTCTCTGACCGTTCTTGACCTTCAATCAATCCAAAGATGATTGCTACTGCGATGCCCATTAAAATGATTCCAGCGATGGCAGCTGTTCCATAGACAGGGTTCACTCCGCGCAACGGGATTGAAACGATCAAGCCGCCCCACAAAATAAAATTCAGAACAACTGCTGAAGTCAAGCCTGCTGTGGCCAATGCAAATCCAGCATCTGGACCAGGCACTCCCGAGGCCACCATCAGACGGAAGCCGAGCGCCGAACCAGCAGCGCTTCCTCCAGGCACCAAACTTGATAAGGCACGCGTTGACAACTGAATACGAAACAGGTGCAATACCGAAAGGTGGTGCCCAACTGGTCCGAGCGCAGCGCGAGTCATCACCGAGTAACAGAACAGGGCGACTATTTCAAGACCGAGCCCAAGCACTAGGAGTTCTGGACGGACATCGCCAAGTTGATCCATGGCATTACGTAATCCCGGAATATTAAGAATTAAAAAATAGACAACGAGCAAGGTGGCAAGAGCCTTGAGCACTTTGATCGTTGCGCTTGGGCGGGATCGCCGAAAACCCCGATTGCCTTCATCGGTCCCTGACCTAGTTGGAGGCACCACTTGCTCCCCACCAAATTCACTGGACATCCCTATGTTCTAGCAGTTCACCGAGTCCCACAACGGGAATCCCCATATTCGTCAGGGAGCGAAAGCCTCCACGACTCGGTCTAATTGCACGTCAAGATAAGGCTGTGTTTCAGCGACCCATTTCCCCAAATGCACGACGACAAGATCATATTGAGGCACAACAATCGTTCGCTGACCCTCATACCCCTGAGCAGACATGGCCCCCGTCAGCGATTTCCAAATCCACCAATGCTGTCCGTAGCCATGACCACTTTCAATATCAACCGCATGCTGCTGTCGCGCAGCATCAACCCGATCTCGCGACAACAACTGGCCGCTCTCGCACTCTCCACCGCGTAAATACAAATATCCGAAGCGGGCAAAGTCACGGGCCTTTGCATAAACATAAGATGACCCGATAAAAGTTCCTGCCTCGTCAAACTTGGCAGTCGCAGAAAACATCCCTAGGGGTGTGAAGATTCGCTGATTCAAGAAGTCTTCTAGATTTGTTGTGCCCAACAAATCTTTAATCAGTCCACAGAGAATATTGGTTGAACCTGATGAGTACGACCAAACACTTCCTGGCTCATGTTTAAGTGGCCGAGACCTGGCGTATTTGGCAACATCGCTCGAGCCACTACCGAAGAGCATGTCTAGGACATCAGATTTACTCTGACCCGATTCATCGACGACATACTCTTCAACAAAATCTAGACCATCGCGCATTTCTAATAGATGGCGCCAAGTAATCGTGCTGCGTTGATCACCCGACCATTCAGGAATCGCTACTGGTGAATCAACATCAATGCCCATCTCGTCAAGGAGTATCGCCAACACGGTTTGAGTGATGCTCTTGGCCATACTCCAAGAAATCAATGTTGTATCGCGATCGACAGGACCACCTGCGCCAAACGCGGTGTCAGGCTGAGTGCCATAACGCTCAAGAACTAATTTCCCACGATGAATGATCACCGTCGCTAACGAAATGCCCTTACCCACTGGTGGATTTACTCCGTGATCAAATAACTCGCCAAGAGCACTACTGATCTCGCCATCTTTGGCACTTGGGCCGAGATCCCCAATGATCCACTCCTGAGTTGGCCAAGTAACACCTGACGGTTGCGGTGGAAATGGAAATAGTTCGCTCATAAAAAATCTTTGGATGAAGAATCGTTGCGCGTTGAAGTGACATCGAGATTGCGCAACTTGCCGTCGACTTTCGGTGCTGGACTCGAGGCGATGCGCACAGCCTCCTCGACAGAAGTCGCACGGTTCATCATCACTCGATAGTTCTCCTTGACAAAGCCAGTTGAAATCATGTGCTCAAAGGCTTCAAAGAGCCGCGCGTAATAACCAGTTCCATCTAGAAAGACAACTGGTTTAGCGATCAGTCCTAGTTGATTCCAAGTGAGGATTTCGAACACTTCATCAAATGTGCCGAATCCCCCAGGCAAAACTATAAATCCAACCGAGAGTGCCTCCATGCGCGCCTTGCGTTCGTGCATCGAGTTCACAATCTCTAATGTCGTGAGTCCTTGATGGGCGGTTTCAGCCTTGACCAGATGCTCGGGTATCACGCCATGCACTTGGCCGCCGCTGTCGAGTACTGAGTCGGCAATCAGACCCATCAACCCAATTCGACCGCCTCCATAGACCAAGCCATGTCCTCCGGTCACTAATGCCGAACCCAGGGCCACAGCCTCGGCGGCAAACTCTGGGGTTAAACCAGAACTGGAACCGCAATAAACGCCGATATTGCTACCCATTGCCTGCGTTGCCATGCCACAAGCCTGACACATCAAGGGGTAGGCGGGATGGGCTCAACTGGAGGTGACGCTTGACCATGATGGGACTCAGATTTGAGGGACCTCCGACTTCCCGCATATATCCCGCAGATGGGTAGCGTTTCACCCATGAGTTCACCTTGCGTCACCCCCGACTTGCAGACCGCCGCTGAGGTCATCGATCTCTCTTCACGGGTCGTAACCCAAGGACTTCGTCAACTTTCCACCACTGGTGGAGCCGACAAACATCAAGTCTTGGCCTATGACTTAGCCCATGCCGCTTCGGCAGTTGAGACGGCGCGTTCACTACTTGATTACGGCTCCAAGGGCGACCATGAAGGTCTGATCGCTTGTGCCTTTACGGCCGATATGGCTCACGAGTTGATGACAAAGTTGATTGGTCGCGAAACCCTTTGGGGACTCGACGCAAACCCGTTAGCCGCAACCTTGCCGTTCATCACCGTGTATCGCGATCCGGAATTCATAGCATCGCTGGCCGATGTTCAAGGGCCACGGCACCTTGATGACGACTTTGAAATGGTGCAAGACACCTTTCGCTCCTTCACCGACAAAGTGATCTCTCCGCGTGCCGAACATGTGCACCGCTATAACGAAGATGTTCCCGAAGAAATCATTAGTGGTCTCGCCGAGATGGGTGCTTTCGGTCTATCTGTGCCTGCCGAATACGGTGGTTTTTCCGAAGGTGGTCAAGGCGAATATATGGCCATGGTGGTGGCTACCGAAGAACTCAGTCGCGGCAGTTTGGGCATCGGTGGATCATTAATCACGCGTCCCGAAATCTTGACTCGCGCCTTAGTAAAGGGTGGCACCGAAGCCCAGAAGCAAGAGTGGCTTCCAAAATTAGCAACCGCCGAAGTGATGGTTGCCGTGGCAGTAACCGAACCCGACTACGGCAGTGATGTGGCTGGCATCAAAGTGACTGCCGTGCCTGCAACAGGACCCGAAGGCCAAGCCGGCTATGTCATCAATGGTGTGAAAACATGGTGCACCTTCGCTGGCCGAGCAGATGTTTTGATGCTCTTGGCACGAACTGATCCAGACCGCTCAAAAACTCACCGTGGTCTCAGCCTGTTTATCGTTCCTAAACCTCGGGGTGACGCTCACGGATTTGAGTTCACACAAAATGTTCGTGACGATGGCTCTGTCGGCAAGATGGAAGGCCGCCCGATTGACACCATTGGTTACCGCGGCATGCACTCCTACGAAATCGCTTTAGAAAATTGGTGGGTCCCCGCCACCAACTTGATTGGTGAAGAAGGTGGACTCGGCAAAGGCTTTTACTATCAGATGGAAGGCTTTGAGAACGGGCGATTGCAAACCGCTGCTCGCGCCGTGGGTGTCATGCAAGCTGCCTATGAAGCTGCCTACGACTACGCCCACAACCGCACCGTCTTTGGCAACAATGTTGCCGAGTACCAACTCACGCAGGTCAAGTTAGGTCGCATGGCTGTTTTGATTCAGGCTGGTCGACAGTTCGGCTACGAGGTCGCAAAGTTGATGGCCAAAGGTAAAGGTACGACGGAAGCCAGCATGGTCAAGGCTTACGTCTGCAAGGCTGCCGAATGGGTCGCCCGTGAAGCGATGCAAATTCACGGTGGCTACGGATACGCCGAAGAGTATTCGGTCAGTCGCCTATACGTCGATGCACGAGTTTTATCAATCTTTGAAGGTGCCGATGAGACATTGTGCCTCAAGGTCATCGCTCGTCGATTGCTCGACAATATTCAGTGAAGCTGATGCACCATCACGGTGTAATCGTCCCCAGTGATTGAGCCATCGCCATTCCAGTTTGAATATTCGGCAACAAAAGTCAGGCCCGCGGCCAACGCATCAACTCGGTAATCATCACTGAGATACGCGTCGCCACGATCCTCCAGTGAAAATCCTGAAATCAGAAATCCATCAGTAACAATGTGTTTGGATAAAGATTTGATAATCCCTGCTTGCGATCCTGGAGCACAAAAAAGTGGAATGTTTCCTGCCATCACGACCACTTCACTTTTGCTACCTAACGCGAGTTTTGACAGGTCGGCAACATGCCACTCAATATTTGGAGCCTTGCTTCGTGCTCGGGCAATCATGTCAGGGTCAAGATCAACTCCCACAGCATGATGGCCACGTGACGTCATTTCAATGGCTAGGCGCCCGGTGCCACAACCCGCGTCCAATAAAGAAATCTTCCGCCGAGGAAACAATCGCTCAATGAAATCAGCCTCACCGTGAATTGAATCACCACGCTCGGCCATTAATGTGAAGCGTTCGTCGTACTTCAGTAGATCAACGGTGCGACGCCATTCGATCCATCTTGGAGATACTTGCCAACCAGGAGCGTCGGTCATGCTAAGAGTTCCAGAAGCGACCGCACCCGATAAAAGTCACTACCCACGTGGTCGTCATAAGGGTCAAGTAATACGGGAACCAGTCCTGCATTGCGCGCCCCGGCGATATCCATCGTGACCGAATCGCCGACGTAAGCCACGCGTGAACGATCAATGTCGGTCAGTGCTGCCAATCCAAAATCAAAAATACGGGGGTCAGGTTTCGCCACGCCAACAAGAAAACTGTCCACAACGATGCGAACTGGGACACCAGCACCTGGACCCACCTGACAGACACCCGAGCGAGACAAGATGTCCTCAATCTGACCCGAGGCGTTACTCACGACACCGACGGGTACGCCTCTGTCATAGAGACCACGCAACGCCTGAACACTGTCTTGTAAGGGCCAGCGCCAGATATACGCACTGCGACTGCGATCCAAGGCCCGCGCCGCCTCCGCTCTGTCGTGAGCGGGCACTCCGACTGATTCGACGTAGGCCAAGTTGTATGCGCTCCAATCAGATTCGCCCGACTGAGCCGCTGACTTGGCCGCCATCGCCCAAAAATGAGCCCGATGATACGCAGAAAGTTCGCTGCTCGCCCCGTAATAGCTCAGTAAAGGCGCCAGCACATTGGGGTCCGGGATCACGAAAATTCCACCCGCATCAAACAACACGGCATCAATTTCATGGGTTCCGATTTGCAGCGCACTCACCCCCTTCAGGGTAGGCGAGTCATCGGGGGTGACGCGTTTCCTAAGGTTTTTTCCTGTGGTGGCTCCCGACACGGGGGTAAAAAGGCGTACCCTCAGAGTGTGCGCAGCGCTAAAGACTTCTTCAAGCCCCTCGCCGTGGGTGCCCCCGAGCCCCTCCGCGAGATCCCCTTCCGCCCAAGTCGGATGATCCATTTCTTCCCCCCTTCCAACGAAAAGATGGTTGCCAAACTTGGTGACATCGTGCCGACCGTGGACATCATTCTCGGCAACCTCGAAGACGGTGTACCTGCCTCAGATAAAGAAGCGGCTCGCGCTGGATTAGTCAAAGTTGCCAAGACCGTTCCGATGGGGACAACTCAATTGTGGACACGTGTCAACAGTCTTGATTCGCCGTGGGGTCTTGACGACATCACAACCTTGGTCACCGAAGTCGGCGACAAATTTGATGTCATCATGATCCCCAAAGTTGAAGGACCAGAAGATATTCACTACGTCGACCGCCTACTGGCGCAGCTTGAAGCCAAGGCTGGTCTGAAAAAGCCGTTAATGGTTCACGCGATTTTAGAAACAGCACGCGGCATGGCCAACGTTGAAGAAATTTGTGGCGCTTCACCGCGCATGCAAGGTCTTTCACTCGGACCAGCAGACTTGGCCGCCAATCGCCGAATGAAGACCACTCGCGTTGGTGGCGGTCATCCTGATTATTTGGTACGCAATGACCCCGACACAGATAATCCTGATGCCCCACGCGCCACTCATCAACAAGATCTCTGGCACTACACATTGGCACGCATGGTTGATGCCTGCGTGATGCACGGCATCTTGCCTTTCTATGGACCGTTCGGTGACATCAAAGATGTTGTCGCCTGCGAAGATCAATTCCGCAATGCTTACCTACTTGGTTGCGTGGGTGCTTGGTCTTTGCATCCAGTGCAGATTGATATTGCGCGGCGCGTTTTTAGCCCACGGCCGAGTGATGTCGCACATGCGACCCGAGTCATTGAAGCCATGGGCGATGGCACTGGGGCGATCATGCTTGACGGCAAGATGGAAGATGATGCTTCAGTCAAACAATGTCGAGTCATTGTGCAATTAGCCCGCGAACTTTCTGCACGTGATCCCGAACTCGCTGCCTCGTACGGCTTTTAACAAGGAAAATCTGATGTCTAATATGCGTCCCCGTCGTTCCGTTCTGTATATGCCCGCCGCCAATGAGCGAGCCCTTGACAAAGCCAAAAGTATCCCCGCCGACGCTTTGATCTTCGATCTAGAAGATGCGGTCTCCCCGGATGCAAAGCCCGATGCTCGACGTAATGCTGTGGCTGCGGCACGCAGTGGCGAGTACGGCAATAAAGAAATCACTATTCGCTGCAATGGTCTTGAGACCCAGTGGGGAGCTGACGATTTGACCGCTGCCGCCATGGCTGGTGTCTCGGCCGTCGTGATTCCGAAGATCAATTCAGTGCGCGAGGTGGAGGCCGTTTCTTCAGCACTAGCAACAGCTGGCGCACCTGGGTCAATGAAAATCTGGGCAATGATTGAAACCCCAACAGCGATTTTTGATGTCCGCGCGATTGCTGCTCACCCACGAGTGCAAACTCTGGTGATGGGTACAAACGATCTCGCCAAAGAACTCCGCGCCACCCAAATTCGTGGTCGCGCTCCGTTGATGCACCATCTGGCAACTGCTCTGCTGGCAGCACGTGAGGCTGGGAAAATTATCTTGGATGGTGTTTTCAATGACATAAAAGATGCCGACGCCTTCCGTGATGAGTGTCTGCAAGGCGCCCAGATGGGTTTTGATGGCAAGACGCTGATTCATCCATCACAAGTGGAGATTGCCAATGATGTCTGGGCTCCGACGGCTGATGAAGTTGATTACGCCCAGCGCGTGATCGCTGCTTTTGAAGAAGCGACAGCCGAAGGACGCGGCGTCATCACCGTTGATGGCCGGATGATTGAAAACTTGCATGTGGATAATGCCCGTCGAGTTTTAGCGGTGCAACAAGCTATTGAATCTCTCTCTTGAACTAGAGGGTGCCACGAAATAGTTCAAGTGTGCGAGCAAATGAGACGCTGGATGCCTGTGCATCATAGACATCCGGCCGAGCGTCATTAAAAAATCCGTGGTGACATCCAGCATGAATATTGAGCGTCGCATCTTTGCCCAGTGATCGCAATTGCTCTTGCAGAACTCTCACAGTTTCTGGATTGGCAAAATCATCATGCTCTGCATATTCGCCGACAACCTTGGCTTGAATGTGACCCCAATCTGGTTGTGCCGAGGGCCAAGGAATGACGCCGTAGTACGGAGCCGCTGCCGCCACTGCATCTGGACGCTGTGAGGCCAAGACCATTGCCAGCCCTCCGCCCATGCAATACCCGACAACGCCGACCTTGTCGCCAGCAGTCGTTTGGCATAAGAAGTCAACGGCACCAGACAGATCCTTTGCGGCTTGAGCCAAGTTCAGTCCCATCATCAACTTGCCAGCTCCATCCGGTTCGCTTGATGATTCACCGTGATACAAATCGGGGGCGAGAGCGGTAAATCCCTCGGCGGCAAAGCGGTCCGTCACATCTTGAATGTGAGGAACGAGTCCCCACCATTCCTGAATCACAATGACGCCTGGGCCACCTCCGTTGGCGAGGTATCCCCCGCACGTTCCGCCGTTTGATGTGAAAGAAATATGTTCGCCCATGACTCTGACCGTAGCAAGCATCGTAGGTCTAGGACATCTTTATCACCCGACAACAACGAAGGATCTATGAACTGCAACGTCTACGCAATAGTGTTGGGGTATGTCCGTACTTCGCACAAATCCCGCCGATGCACTGAAGCATGATCGTTCCCATGTCTTTCATTCCTGGTCTGCTCAAAGTCTGATTAGCCCCATCGTTGTCAGTAAAGCCGAGGGAAGTCACTTTTGGGATGAAGCAGGCAAAAAGTACCTCGACTTCTCGAGCCAATTAGTCAATGTCAATATTGGACATCAGCACCCAAAATTAGTGGCAGCCATCAAGGAACAAGCCGATCGTTTATGCACGATTGCGCCGTTCCACGCCAATGACGCGCGCAGTGAAGCCGCACGCCTGATTGCCGAGCGTGCACCTGGTGATCTGAACATGGTCTTTTTCACCAACGGCGGGGCCGAAGCGACAGAGAATGCACTGCGCATGGCGCGACTGCATACTGGGCGTCATAAAATTTTGACGACATACCGTAGCTATCACGGAGCAACTGGTGGAGCAATTCAACTCACTGGTGATCCACGCCGTTGGCCGAGCGAACCTGGTTTACCAGGAGTCGTCAAGTTCTGGGGACCGTACCCCTATCGCTC
>CAMAYS010000011.1:0-26799 GCA_945862545.1 Bifidobacterium breve
AACCCAATGCGCTGTGATCTTGCGATCGGTCGGCGTCCCTATTGGCCAATGAGGACCTGAGTTGAAACTGTTTGTCACGGGCGCAGCAGGATTCATCGGATCGAATTATGTGCGTTGGCTGCTATCTAATAGCGATGATTCGGTGACCATTTTTGACAAATTGACCTATGCCGGCAATCTCGAAAGCATCCGTGATGTGGTGGATGGCAAACGTTGCACATTTGTGCAGGGTGATATTTGTGATGCTGATGAAGTATTGGCTGCCATGAAAGGCCATGACCAAGTAGTGCACTTCGCTGCTGAAAGTCATGTTGACCGTTCAATTGTTGATCCCTATGCATTTGTGCGGACCAATGCTTACGGCACCAACGTCATGTGCGATGTAGCCCGACAAGTTGAGGTACAACGTTTTCTACACATCTCAACTGATGAGGTCTATGGCAGCATCGACGAAGGTTCATTCAGCGAAACAGATATTCTGTGTCCACGTTCGCCTTATTCGGCATCCAAAGCCTCGAGCGATCTCATTGCTTTGTCGTATGTAACAACCTACGGTCTGCCTGTCATTGTGACCCGCTGTTCAAATAACTTCGGCCCGTACCAGTTTCCTGAAAAATTGATTCCGTTGTTCACGACAAACTTGTTAGACGGTAAAAAAGTTCCGCTCTATGGTGATGGCGGCAATGTTCGTGACTGGATCCATGTGGAGGATCACAACATTGCTGCTCACCTCGTCCTGCAAAAAGGTGAAGTCGGTCAGGTGTACAACATCGGGGCGCATAATGAAATCACGAATCGAGAAATTACCTATCGGCTGCTCGCGCTCTGTGGTCGTGATGAGAGTTCGATCACTCCCGTCGCTGATCGCTTAGGACATGATCGCCGGTATTCAGTGCACATCGACAAGTTGAGTGCTCTCGGCTGGACGTTAAGTCGCACCTTTGAAGATTCCCTTGCCGAAACCGTGGAGTGGTATCGCGCTAACAGAGCATGGTGGGAGCCCCTGAAGGCTCGTGCTGGTCTGTGAATAGCGAGAAATTATGAAGATTTTGGTGACTGGTTCTAATGGTCAACTTGGCCGGGATCTGATGAGCGTGATTACTGCTGGTGGTGACGATGCTTTCGGCATTGATATTGACACAGTTGACATCACCAGTCGTGAAGCAGTCCATGATGTTTTTGCTGGTGAGCGTCCAGACGCTGTCATTAACTGTGCGGCATTTACCGCAGTTGATGCCTGTGAAAGTAACTCTGAGACAGCAATGTTGGTCAATGGCACGGCAGTCCGTTGGGTTGCTGAAGCGAGTGATGCGATCGGTGCTCATCTCGTCCATATCAGCACCGATTATGTATTTGATGGAACCAAGATCGGCCCCTATGTGGAGACTGATGTGCCGAATCCGCAGAGTGTCTATGGGAGAACGAAGTTAGTTGGCGAGCAAGAGGCGATGGCGCTGGAGAGTGGCGTGGCAGTCGTGCGCACATCGTGGGTGTGTGGTTTTCATGGCAACAACATGGTCAAGACAGTGCACAAGTTGGCACAAGAACGCGAATCACTATCGTTTGTTGATGATCAGTTTGGCCATCCGACATTTACGTCTGATCTAGCACCGTTGTTGTATCGCCTTGCCCTTGATCGCCGTTCTGGTTTGTTTCACGGCACCAATCAAGGGGCGGTCAGTTGGTATGGATTTGTGCAAGAGATAGTGCGACTGATGGGCAAAGACCCAGCCATGGTTCTCCCAATCAGCACCGCCGAACTGCAACCACCCCGTCCTGCTCAGCGTCCAGCAAATAGCGTGTTGGACAATAAGGCTTTGCGTGATGCTGGTTATCAAGCCACACGAGATTTCCGTGAACCACTTGCCGAGTTACTCAAACTTCTGTGACGTATTCGCTTGAAATGGGCGACCGTGGTGCTGACGAGTGGCTTATTTGAGCCGTGTGTTGCGGGCATCTTCGCTTGTAAATTGGTAGGGACCAACGGCGAACATCATCACACTCTAGGCTCGCTCTATGACTGAGATCATGTTTGATGGTGCGCCACTGAAACTCACAGAGTGGACAAGCTGTGGTGGTTGTGCCGCCAAGTGGGGCAAGGACTTGTTGGCTGGGCTCGTGGATGAATTACCAGTCTCTATTGACCCCGCTTTGTTGATTGGTTTGGCTCCCTTTGATGACGCTGCGGTGTACAAAGTGAGCGATGACATCGCCCTAGTGAGCACGACAGATTTTTTCCCACCACTCGTCGATGATCCCTCAGACTTTGGAGCGATCGCTGCTGCAAATGCGTGCAGTGATGTGTATGCCATGGGTGGAAAGGTTTTGATGGCCGTGAACGTGGCTGCTTTTCCCGAAAATTTCCCACGTCAAGCCATCGTCGAAATTTTTGCGGCCGCGGCCGAGGTGATGGTGCAAGCGGGCGGGTCGGTTGCAGGTGGACATACGATCCGTAACCCTGAACCAATTTTTGGTCTGGCTGTGCAGGGCACGGTTCATCCTGATCGTATTTTTACGAAAGGTGGTGCGCAAGATGGCGATGTTCTACTGCTATCCAAACCACTCGGAACTGGCATTGCTTTAGCTGGGGGCAGCGACTCAGAAAAAGCAGCAGCGATTGTTGGTATGCGACAATTAAATCGCGATGCAAGCGAGCGTTTACAGGCTGTTGATGGGGTGCACGGCGTGACCGATGTGACTGGCTTCGCCTTGGCGGGCCATGGCTGGGAAATGGCTGAGCGTTCGGGATGCCAGTTCGAAATAAACACTGCGTTATTGCCTTTGTATCCCGGTGTCCTCGCGGCAGCGCAACGTGGCGTGCGCACTGGGGGAGACGCGCGTAACCGTACCGCCGTCGGGTCGCACATTTCTTTGGCCCCAGGTATTGACGCGGCATTTGACACAGTGGCTTTTGATCCTCAAACATCGGGCGGTTTATTGGCTGCTGTTGACCCGCAAGCAGTCCCGCTGCTCACTGTTGCAGGTTCGCCATTTGTCGTTATCGGTCGAGTCATCGCTGGCAATGTGGGGTTGCATTTCATCTGATGGCCGCTCGCTCTGCAGCACTTGTCCCGACGCGCGATCTTGAGCGCTCCTTGCATCAGCAAGGGCATCAAGTGATTGTCGGCATTGATGAGGTGGGTAAGGGTTCGTGGGCGGGACCGTTGGCGGTCGGCGTAGCGGTTTTGCCACTCACGGGGGATCTTGTTGGCGTACGGGATTCAAAATCAATCACTGAGAAATCGCGCGAGGCGATGTTTGAAACCGTGGGCAACTGGTGCACCTCATGGGCTGTGGGCTACGCCTCACATCTTGAATGTGATGCACTTGGAATGGCCGACGCGCAGCGACTCGCCACCAAACGCGCGCTCGCGCAGTTGACCGTTAGTCCCGACGCCGCAGTAGTCGATGGCAGTTGGGATTTTGTGACACCATTGATTCCCAAAGTAGTGATGCAAGTGAAGGGCGATACGTCGGTGCTATCAATTGCTGCAGCATCAATCTTGGCCAAGGTCACGCGTGATCGTCTGATGCGTGAGTTGGCCGTTGATTACCCACTGTGGAGTCTTGATACCAATAAGGGGTACCCATGTCATTGGCATCGCACCGCGTTGCAGGGATACGGGCCATCGGCGATTCATCGTCGCAGTTGGGCGTTCATGGATAATTTTGTGCCGTGGCCGGGTGTGCCACGGACCGACCGCTTTGATGCCCCGACGCTTTTCTGAGAGCGACTATTTGCGTAGTTCGTTGAACGGACTCTTGCTGTCGATACCTGGGTCCTTAGGCATTCCTAAAACCCGTTCAGCCACGATGTTGCGCATCACTTCATCTGAGCCACCAGCGATACGTCCACCAGGAGTTCCAAGAATCAGTTGGTTCCATGCGTAGGTTCCCCACTCGCCACTATCAGCAATGAGTTTGGGTCCAAGCACCATCGACACAAAGTCACCCATGCGCATCATGTTCGCGGTTCCTGCCAACTTGGCCATACTCATTTCCGGACCAGGCATTTGACCAGATTTAATTTTATCCATGGCGCGCTGGTTGTTGAAGCCAGCGACTTTGTTGTGAATGATCAAATCAGCTAACGCGTCACGTACGACTGGGTCTTTTTCGAGTCCATAATATTTGACCATTTCGATGACACGCGTGAACATTCCGCCGCCGCCGCTACCGGCACCGATTGCGGCGCGCTCATTCATCAATGTGGTGAGTGCAACATTCCATCCGTTGTTGATGTCACCGAGACGGTGATCATCGCGCACGCGCACTTCACTAAAGAACACTTCGTTGAAACTTGCGCCACCAGTCATCTGCCGTAGTGGGCGAATTTCTACACCAGGTGCACGCATATCCACAATGAAACCAGTGAGTCCTTTGTGCTTGGGCATGTCGAAGTCAGTACGGGCGATGATCTCACCAATATCGCTGTAATGCGCGCCACTCGTCCAAACCTTTTGACCAGTGATGACCCACTCTTCGCCGTCGCGCTCGGCCTTGGTGCTGAGACTCGCAAGATCGCTACCTGCTCCAGGCTCACTGAACAGTTGGCAACCTACGATTTCGCCGCGGTACATCTGGCGGACGTAGGTCTCGCGGGCAATGTCGGATCCGTGCGCCACGATTGTCGGAGCGACCATTCCAAGTCCGATGGTGAAACAAGATTGATTGGGGATTTCGTAGTTGGCTTCAAGAGACTCGTAGATCTTTGAGTACGCAGCGGGAAGTCCGCGACCACCGTATTGCTCGGGTCCAAAGATGTATCCGAAACCAGCATCATATTTTTTCTGTCTCCACGCACAGGCCAAAGCGACGTCACGTGTTTCGCTCTTGCGATCCTTTTCCTCAAACATCGAGACTTTGTCGGCACCCTCGCCCCAGACGAATTTCTTTTCGGCTTCTTTGCGGGGGGCGTTGGCCTCTAGAAAAGCGAGGGCGTCGGCGTGGAATTGTTCAACTGTTGGTTGTGACATGGCGGTCCTTTGTGACGAACGGAAAATAAGACAGTGCTGTGACCGTACCTCGCGCGAACTAAGGTTGTCATATGGGCCAACCTGTCATCGTTGTTGAAAAGCCAAGTAGTCGTCCCGGGCTAGTCCGATTTGAGACCAATCGCACCCTTTCGGGAATGGGTCACGAGCGTTTTTTGGCTTCTGACACGACGGCTCACGCTGTCTCGGCGGTGACCCCATCGGCCGAACTGGCTCGGCGTTTGTTCGCCACGGGCCAGGTGGATGGCGTGCATGTGTACCAGAACATGATCACTGTTGACCTCGCCACGGGCAGTAACTCAGCCGGCCTGGGCGACATTGTCCGCGACCTCCACCAGTACTGGAAGCCAGGCATGGTTCCCCCAACTTTGGAAGAATTGGTTGGTCCTGAAGAGGCCTTGGCCCCCGCCACAACCGAGTCCACAAGCGACGGAGTGGTCGTTGACAGTCGTGTCCCGGCACACTTGATTGAGCGCAGTCGCCTGGCTCGCGAAAAGTGGACTTCTCGCTAAATCACCCTCGCTAGGGAGGCGCTAACTGGCACCCAGCAGTCATTTTGCGACCTATCCAGGAGATTCTTTCGGGCAAAGTCATGCATCGCTTGAGGCTTTCTTTTAGCGTGAGGAAGTGGACTCTCGTGATTTGACCCTGCATGAGGCTGCCGAGGCACTCGGCGTTGTGTACATGACGGTCTATCGCTATGTGAAAAATGGTCAACTTCGGGCGACTAAGGTGGGGGGCCTTTATCGGGTGACTCTTAGTGACCTTGATGATTTCAGGTCTTCCACCGCTGAACGCAAAAACCGCAGTAAGGAGTTGCCCGATGCGCGCCGCACGGGGAACTACATGGTTGAGCTTGAGAACTGTTTATTCAATGGAGATTCGTCAGGTTCATGGAACGTTCTTGAGCGCGCAAGTCAAGCGGGAGCCTCGATTGAGCATGTTCTTTTAGAGATCGTTGCGCCCGTGATGGTGAAGTTGGGGACTAGATGGGCCGATGGTGAAATTGATATTGCCATCGAACATCAGGCCAGCGCGATTATGACCAAACTCGTTGGGCGATTGAGCGAACGCGCTGTTCGTGTAGGTCGTCATCGTGGTTCGGTTCTGATCGGCGGACCCACAGGAGAACGTCACGCTCTCGTTCTTTCAATTTTGAGTTGTCTGCTGAGTTTGCAGGGCTGGGATGTGCTTGACCTTGGGCCAGATACCCCAGCGAGTGCCTTCGTGCATGCTGCTCAGCGGATGGACAGACTGGTGGCGATTGGAGTCAGCGTGACTTCAGCTGAATCATTCCCCGAGGTTGTGAAGACTTTGAGCGTCTTGCGGGAGAAGATTGGTCATGATGTGCCAGTGATTCTCGGCGGTGGGGCCATTCAAGATGCCGAGCATGCTCGCAAGTTAGGAGCGGACTATTTCGCCGTGGGCTCTCGCGGCTTTATTGACTTCTTGAACGGACTGAAATAAAAGTCTGACCAGAAACTACCGAACACCTGTTCGCTATAGTCGTCGCTATGACTGTTGGCGTCGCTAGTTCAAAACCTGGTTCCCTCTCCCCGCAGGCACTTTCCGCCCTCTTGGCTTCACAGATTCCTGGGGCACATCTGGTGATGGCGCACGAACGTTTGCTACCGGTACATCCCGTACTCGCTCCGTTATTTGGCGTTTCATCTGACGATCCTCTTCCACTCGGACTGGTGCGAGGGCACACGCTTGCCTGTACTGGTTCGGCCGCCATGTCAAGTGCTCTAGCGGTGTTGGTGGCACCGACACAATCTGGTTCATGGGCCGGAGTAGTGGGTCTGCCGTCAGTTGGTGTTCTAGCCGCAGCCGATCTTGGTGTCGCTCTTGAACGCACGATATTTGTCAGCGACCCCACGGGAACACGTAATCATGGTGAACAACGACCCGATGTGGCAGCAGTGCTCTCGGCTCTCGTCGACGGTGTTGATGTACTCCTTTTGGCACAACGTTTAGTCACATCATTGCCATTGTCTTTGATGAGACGCGTACAAACGCGTGTACAAACACGCAGTGGCATCCTCGTCATAGTTGGAGACCCTGCTCCGTTGTCAGTGGACATACGACTCAACGCGACAACCGTTGAATGGCAAGGTGTGGGCATAGGTCATGGTCACTTGCAACGCCGACGAGTTGTGTTGCAACTTGATGGTCGCAGGCGTGCCCGCACGACCGAGCACGACGTTTGGCTCCCTGATGCCCAAGGTCAGTTATCGGCAGTTGTTCAACAATCCGAAAAGTCCGCGGTGGCAGAACAAGCCGGTGTTGTTGTGCCATTGCGTCGTACTGGATAGCTATGTCATCTCCACAACAACCGCCGCGTTGTGCTGTCTTACACAGTCCCGCATGGTCTCTCATTGCAGCCATAGTTCACAACCCGCAGATATATGCCCCATCACAACCGTTGGCAGTCTTTGATGCGCAGCGAGTGTCTTGTTGTTCGCCCGCTGCCTGGAGCGAAGGTGTTCGTTTAGGTCAGCGCCGACGCCAAGCCCAAGGAGCCTGCCCGCATGTGGTGATCGTCCCTCATGACCCTGAAAGAGATGCCCGATTATTTGAGCCAATAGTGCGTTCAGTCGGCACTTTGGTGCCGTTGATTGATGTAGCAACACCAGGATCATTGCTACTGGCCACGCGGGGCCCATCGCGATATGTCGGAGGTGATGATGCATTGGCCATTCGTCTGATTGCTCTGGCGACCGCTGGCGTGAAGGCCTTGGGGGAGTCTCTTGATATTGAGGCAGTGCTGTCAGCAGGTGGTGGCATGGGTGTCGGCATCGCCGATGGTCGAATAGCAGCCACGCTGGCTGCTCGTTCAGCGGCTCATCGAGGGATGCCGATCGTGGTGCCAGGGGGAGCATCAGCCACGGCAAAATTCTTGGCTCCCTACGCAGTCAAAGTCTTGGTCTCAGTTGCTGGTTGTCCACCACAGTTGATTGATTTGTTGGAACGTCTCGGATTGCGTCAATTAGGCGATATCGCCGCCTTGTCACCGACACATCTTGTTGATCGTTTTGGATCCATCGGTTTGGTTTTGCATCGTTTGGCCAGTGGTACCGATGACACACCACCGGCAACCGTTCCGCCGCCAGCCGATCTTTCCATCACGCGAGTTTTTGATGACCCAATTTTGCAACTCGACATGCTCCTTTTCGCTGCTAAATCTCTGACTGATGAACTCGGAACATATTTTCATGAGCGCGGCCAAATATGCACACGGATGCGCATTGAAGCCGACAGTGAACACGGCGAGACATCACACCGAGTGTGGTATCGCTCGCAAGGTATGCACTCGTCGACGATGTTGGATCGAGTGCGTTGGCAACTTGATGGTTGGATCAACGGCGCCGACCCACCATCGGCAGGCATCACGATGTTGCGCATCACGCCAACTGAGATCAGATCTGACGCTGGTACCCAAGAAGGTTTTTGGGGAGGGCGATCGCAAGCCGATGAAACTGCAGCGCGGGCGATCACTCGCGTGATTGGTTTTTTGGGTCCTCAGGGAGTCACTGTTGCGTCCTGGAATGGAGGTCGTGATCCGCGACAGGTCTACGACATGATTTCTGTGGCTGATTTGGGTTCAACTGCTGCTGCGGGTGAGCAACTCTTATTGCGCCCTCAAGATGATTCCTCGGCTGATCCCAATCTCTGGCCAGGCTCACTTCCTGCTCCTGCTCCAGCAGTCGTATTCCACGAAGCATTATCTGTTGCAGTCACGGATCAACGAGGTCACTCAGTATCAGTGAGTGGACGCGGGCTCGTTAGCGCGCCCCCAGCGACGTTGACTCTCAAGGGGGCCAATCATGAGGTTGTGGCTTGGGCGGGACCGTGGCCCATTGAAGAAAGATGGTGGGATGAGCGATCGCGTCGTGTTGCCCGATTTCAACTCGTCGTCCAAGTTCCTGATGGGCAACGGGCTTATCTTGTTGAAGTGTTCGCGGGAAATTGGTGGCTAACTGCTGAGTACGCCTAGCGATCTATTTTGCATCTGAAGCGTGCGCGATGAGGCCAGATCATGGACTGCTAATTGCAATAAGTCATCGGTGAGACGAAATCCGATACCGCGCACAGTATGCATAAACCGCAACTCGGGGGCTCGCTCATTGAGTTTGCGGCGAAGATTTGAGAGGTGTACATCAACAATGTGAGTGTCACCGACCCAAGTTGGTCCCCAGACTGTTTTCACAAGTTCGTTGCGACTACATACCTCAAGCGGACGCCGGCACAGTTGGACAAATAACTCAAACTCCAGTCGAGTGCTGGCGATGGGGAAGTGGTTGACCGTCATTTCGCGACGAGCTAAATCAATGATCAAGGGACCGAAATATAAATGTGTTGCTTCATTCAATGAAAGAGTTGGATGGAGAAATTCGCGTGAGCGTCTCATCAACACCTGACACCGCACTGCTACTTCTTCGGGAGCGACACCCATGGGCAACGCTTCATCGGCTCCATGGCGCAAAATGGTGATGCGCTCGGTATGAGTGTTGGCGCCGATAACGATGACATAGATTTCGTTGCAGCGTCGCACCTGGAGCATCAAGGCACTGACCACAGGAAAAAGATCGATGGCATCGCTGATCATGAGCAGGGGACGGAATGAGTGGAGTAAAACTTCGCTCACAGCATGATCATCTGTTGAGCGCACTGTGTAGCCAATGCGCTGCAGGGCAGCCTCGACCGAGCGTCGATCGGGGGTATGGCGCAGAGTCACCAGCGCTCGGGGCATCCCAACAAAAGTCATCATAAGTCTCGTTTCTTTGGTGGAGCGACCAAAACATGGGCGCTGATTGCTGTTATTCGTTCCGAGGTGGGAACAAGCAATCCATCGCATCTTTCTGCAGATTTTTTTGGTGAAATGAGAAACTTGTGGATACCTTGACGAAAATTGCGTAGAAACCGAGGACTCGCCCGCAAATGGAACCACTCATAGGCATCTAGTCATGCTTGACTAGATGTACTGAGACCACTATCAGAAATTGATTTATGTCCACATCCGATAATCCCAACTTGGCAGATCTTCAGCCCGAAACCTTGGCTGTCCGTGGCGGTCGCCCGGATGGTCAATTGTCATTGGCCCCTGTTCTGTGGGCTTCAACAACGTACGAGATGGGAACCCTTGAAGAAGGTCGTCAGTTGGCCCACTCGACGCAGGCCAAAAAGTTCTACAGTCGCCATGGAAACCCCACGGTCAACGCCTTTGAAAGTGCTGTCGCTGAACTTGAAGGCGCACAAGCAGCCCGAGCATATGCCTCGGGTATGGGCGCCATCGCTGGAATTGTTTTAGGTCTGTGTTCCAAAGGCGATCACATCGTGGCCCAAAAACAGTTGTACGGCGGCACTATGCAATTACTTGCGGGAGTCTGTCCGCGCTTTGGCATTGATGTCACATTTGTTGATGGGACTGCCCCTGGCGCATTTAGTGAAGCCATCATTCCTGGGCGCACGATGTTGGTATTCGCGGAAACACCGGCGAATCCATTACTTGATCTCGTTGATTTAGATGAACTCGGTGCCATCGCCGGTCCGATCACTGTTGTTGATGCCACGTTGGCAACGCCACTTGGAGTGCGTCCGCTTGATTACGGCGTGAACTTGGTCGTGCATTCGGCGACTAAGGCCATGGCTGGCCACAACGATGCCACTTTGGGCGTCGTTTCCGGTGAACGTGATCTGATTGACGCTCTCTGGGGATTCGCCGTTTTGCAAGGTGCTTGCGCCTCACCCTTCGACGCCCTGAACGGTCTGCGCGGTCTGCGCACATTGGCTCCGCGGTTGCGCCAACAAGGAGCGACGGCAGTCGCCGTTGGTCGGGCTCTTGAATCTCACCCTGCAGTGAATTGGGTGCGTCATCCCGGCCTTGAATCTCACCCGCAATTCGCCCTAGGTCAGCGTCAATACCGGATGCATGGCGGTGTTCTTTCGTTTGATCTCACAGGAGGTGTAGAGGCTGGGTCTACATTCGTAAGCGCGGTGAAACTTTGTCGCCCAGCGACTTCCTTGGGCGGCCCCGAGACACTGGTGACCCATCCAGCGTCAACGACACACGCTGGAATGACCTCAGAAGAAATGTCAGACTGCGGAATCACCGTCGGGACCGTTCGTCTGAGTTGTGGGCTCGAACATGTCGATGACATTATTGCCGACATTTTGCAGGCTTTGTAACAGATTTTTACCTTCTTGACGCTGTGAGTGAAAAGAGTTGCGACTAAGTTTGTCATATGAAAAGAAAACTTCAGCCCGAAACAATTTTTAAAATCGCTCTTATCTTGGCTGCAGCAGCCAGCTTTGTGTTCAGTATCAGCTTGTACTTCAGCGCCGAAGAAACCGACATCGCTGGTCGCCTCAACGGCATCTACGTCGGCATCTGGGTCCCTTCAATTTTAGCCCTTGGATCATTTATCGTTGGAGGAAAGAAACAATCATGAATGAAACCGCAGTATTCGTTTTCGGTGGAGCCGTGAGTCTGATTGTCGCTAGTGGATCATTTCTCTACGGCACGATTGCCCTGCGCAAGTGGTACTCAAAGTCTGGCGAATAGTTAGTCTCAGATTTTAAACGATGTATGGATCTTGCCGAGAGGGTTTGATGTCGTACTTGGCAATGGCTTGCTGAACAATGTCGGGGCTCACTGCTCCAGATTGTGCGAGTGCTGCTAGAACGGCGACAACGATATTGGGCATATCAATTTCAAAGTGGGAACGTAGTGCGTCGCGCGTATCGCTGCGCCCCATGCCATCAGTTCCGAGTGCTGTAAATGAACGTCCTGGTACGAAACGAGCAATCTGTTCAGGGACAATTTTCATAAAGTCGCTGACGGCGATCACTGGATCGCTGCACCCGCTTAAGAGCGCTGTCACTCGCGCCACCTTGGGCGGATGACTGGGGTGAAGGCGGTTATGGCGTTCGACTGCTAAGGCGTCTTCGCGCAATGTCTTATACGACGTTGCCGACCACAGATCAACACCGACATTGAAGCACGCCCGCAGTTCTTCGGCGGCCGCAATCGCAGCGCCCTGAGCCGAACCGCTGAACAAAATTGTGGAGCGGTGTTTGACGTCGGGTCCACTTGGTGCGGCCAGCCATTGATACAAACCAGAAACGATGTCGGCGTCTGTCACTCCTGCTGGACGCGCCGGCATTGGGTAATTCTCGTTGTACAACGTGAGGTAATAGAAAACGTCGGGAGCAGTTTCGCCGTTGGGTCCCTGAGCGCCGCCGTACATACGACTCAAACCATGTTTGACGAGGGCTCCAACTTCATAGGCAAACGCTGGGTCATAGGACTGGCAGGCGGGAACTGTTGAAGCCAAAACCAAGCTATGTCCATCTTGATGTTGTAATCCTTCGCCCATCAAAGTGGTTCGACCTGCGGTTGCACCCAACAAGAATCCGCGTGTGCGTGCGTCGGCGGCTTGCCAGATCAAATCACCAACGCGCTGAAAACCAAACATCGAATAAAATGTGTAGAACGGCACCGTCGGCACACCGCGTGTGGCGTATGACGTACCTGATGCAATGAAACTACTCATTGCGCCGGCTTCAGTGATGCCTTCCTCCAAAATCTGTCCATCGGTCGCCTCTGCGTATGAGAGCAACATGTCGTGATCAACAGGTTCGTACTTCTGACCCTGCGAGGCGTAGATTTTGAATTCTCGAAATAGTGAGTCCATGCCAAATGTGCGGGCTTCGTCGGGAATAATCGGCACCACACGCGATCCAAACTTTTCGTCTCGCGCTAAATTCCGCAACATTCGGGTGAAACTCATCGTGGTACTGACTGCTTGCCCGCCAGACCCAGCATCAAATTCAGTGAAGACGCTGTCTGCTGGCAATTCAAGTGGGCGACGATCGCGAATAATTCGCTTGGGAAGCGAACCACCCAATCCACGGCGACGTTCCATGAGGTACTGATATTCAATCGAACCTTCTCTTGGACGGAAGTAGGGAGGCATATCGCCCTGCAAGGCTGAGTCTGGTATTTCTTCGTTGAGGTGCAGGCGATCGCGCAATAAACGAATTTGTTCAGCATTCATTTTTTTGATTTGATGTGTTGCGTTACGACCTTCAATATCGGGACCTAAAGTCCAACCCTTAACGGTCTTACATAAAATCGCCGTCGGGCGTCCACTCCCTAAGTTTTGTGCTGCAGCGCGATAAGCGGCGTATAACTTGCGGTAATCGTGACCACCGCGCGGCAATGTGCTGAGTTCATCATCGCTGAGGTGGGCCACCATTTGACGCAAACGCGGGTCAGGTCCAAAGAAGTTTTCGCGAATGTAGTTGCCACTCTCAATCGTGTATCGCTGAAATTCTCCATCAACGGTTGCGTTCATTTGATTCAGTAACACGCCGTCGTCGTCTTGGGCCAAAAGATTGTCCCATTTGGAACCCCAAATAACCTTGATGACATTCCATCCGGCACCGCGAAATACTGCTTCAAGTTCCTGAATGATTTTGCCGTTACCGCGTACTGGTCCATCAAGCCGTTGCAGGTTGCAGTTCACAACGAAGACCAAATTGTCTAGTTGTTCGCGTGCTGCCAACGACAATGCTCCGAGAGTTTCTGGTTCGTCGGTTTCGCCGTCTCCGAGATACGCCCAAACTCGACTATTGCTGGTGTCGTCAATATGGCGATTCATCAAATAGCGATTGAAACGGGCGTGGTAGATGGCGCTGATCGGGCCAAGTCCCATGCTCACCGTTGGGAACTCCCAAAATTCGGGCATCAGCCGCGGATGGGGGTAACTCGAAAGTCCTTGACCAGGTCGAGCAATTTCGCGGCGGAAATGATCAAGATCGTTCTCACTCAGACGACCTTCTAAAAATGCTCGCGCGTAAATTCCTGGCGCTGCGTGACCTTGAAAATATATGTGATCGCCTGCATTGCCGTCGTCCTTGCCACGAAAGAAATGATTGAAACCAATCTCGTACAAACTTGCCGAACTGGCAAAGGTTGAAAGATGTCCGCCGATTCCTTCGGCATTTTTATTAGCGCGCACAACCATGGCAGCGGCGTTCCAACGGATGAAGGCGCGAATGCGACGCTCAATATGTTCGTCACCTGGGAACCATGGTTCGTGGTCGCGTGGAATGGTGTTGACGTAAGGCGTGGAAACGGTAGCGGGAAAACTCACTTGACTTTGTTGTGCCTTTTCCAGCAATCGAGATAAGAGATAGCGGGCACGCACTTTTCCGTGCACATTGATGACCGAGTCCAGTGAATCGAGCCACTCTTGAGTTTCGCTGGGGTCGGTATCTGGAAGTTGGTGCATGGAACCGTCAAACAGCATGCTGTCAGTCTCGCAGAGTTACCGATTGGTAGTCACCGCAATCCGTGTTTGAGTGTGAGAATATGGTCGGCTTATGAGTTCATCACCTGGGTTTCCCACACAGTCAGACTCGTTACTTGTGTATACCGATGGGGCTTGCAGCGGCAACCCTGGCCCAGGTGGCTGGGCGTGGGCCTTGGCTCCGAATGGTGCACGCCATGATTCTGGTGGCGAGAGCGGGACGACCAATCAACGCATGGAACTGATGGCGGCGATGGAGGCGATACGCGTCAATGCCCCAATCGCAGATGCGGAAATGAAGCACTTGGTCATCGTCAGTGATTCGACCTATGTCGTGAAGTGTTTCAACGACCGATGGTGGGTGCGCTGGAAAGCCAATGGTTGGCGCAATGCGAAGAAAGAACCCGTTGCCAATACTGATTTGTGGAAGCCAATGATTGCTATGTACGAAGCTTTGGATCCGGCGAAGAGGCCCAGTTTTCAATGGGTGAAAGGTCACAGCGGGGACCCCATGAATGACCTAGTAGATGAGTTGGCAGTACGGGCTTGTCGCCCCTGAGCAGGTCTTTTGTAGTTGCTGACGGGACAAATTCAGTAGAAACGAGTACGGTGCGAGATACCTGAAAAGGTCCACTGCGAACCCTGAAATCGCTTTAGGAACCCGTTTTTTGGACCGATAACTCTAGGTGCGCAACTTAATGACGAGTATTCGACGAACTTGCCTTGCCACCTTGGGTGGATCGTTGATTGCCACCTCCGCGCTCCTCTTAAGTCCAGTGAGCGTAGCGCGAGCAACCCCCGCCGATCCTGTTGTTGGCGTGGCGATCGTGATTGAAGGTCAGGGTTACGGTCACGGACGGGGGATGAGTCAATACGGTGCTTACGGTTGGGCCACTGGCAGTTATGGCGACAACACCCTAACCGCGGAGCAAAAGGCAAAAGACTGGACGTGGATTCTCGATCATTATTACGGCGGTACTCAAAATGCTGTGACCGCTGCCGATAAACGAATGACGGTCTCTCTATCGGCCTATGACGGTTTACAAACAGCAGTCATCTCGTCGGATGGTACGGCCAGTGTTGTACTCACTGGTGGGCCTGTTGTTCCAGGAACTTACGCATCGCTCGTAGCGCGCGAGATTTCAGCGAATGGGGTACGGTCAACGTACACCTATCGCGTATACGGCTCATCCAAGATCACATGTCCGTCTGCTTCTGACCCCTTGTCGGCGGAGTCTGGCTGGACTGTCGTGGGAGAGGGGACCGCGAAATATGGAAAACCGATTGTGACTTTCTCTGTACCCAACGGTGATGTCCCGACAACCGCACCGGCATCGCTGCTTGGCGTGTGCGGATCAACCGGCAACGTCATTCACTATCGCGGCACGATCTTTGCTGCCAACGGTTCGGTTGGTGAAAATCGTACGGTCAACGATGTTCCTCTTGAGCAGTATTTGCGTGGCGTCGTACCACGCGAGTCACCGGCCTCCTGGGGTGATACTGCGGGTGGTCTCGGAATCAATGCGCTGCGGGCCCAATCGGTAGCGGCTCGGTCTTACTCGCTGGCGCAAGGCCGCTACACATATGCCAAGACCTGTGATACGCAAAGTTGTCAGGTTTATGGTGGGGCCGCTGCACGGAATACCGCCAAAGGCACTTTGTCTATTCGTGAGGATTCGCGTACAGACCGCGCCATTGCTGATACGGCTTTAACCATCCGGGTGCGCCCAGATAAACCGACGGTTCCAGTGGTGACAGAGTTTTCTTCGTCCAATGGTGCACGCAACGCTGGGGTGTATTTTCCCGCAGTTGATGATCCAGGCGATTCAGCCGATGGCAACCCGCATGCAAAGTGGACGCGTGTTGTCAGTCTGTCAAATTTGGCGACTCGATTAGGTCTGAGCACGATCACCAAAGTTGAGACGATTCTTGGAACACAAGCGAATGTCACTCCAGCATGGGATGTGAGCATCAAGTTTCACAACGGCACGCAAAGTGTGACAAAAACGGGAGCCTGGTTGGCCGATGCTTACACGCTGAATTCAAAGTCGGTCAATGTACGTCTAGTCACCAGCGATTTTGTGAGTGCGCATGATTTTGTATTTATCGGCGACTCTGTTGGAGAAAGTGTCGCTGGTCAGAACCTTGCTGGATCAGGTGAACTCCCTGAACTGTTGACGGATATGTTCAACTCCACCTCATATTTCGCGCTCACAAATCGTTGCACTGTTGGCGTTTGCCCGAGGGGTGTGGCTGATGGCCTCAGTGTCGCCAATACACTCACAGGCAGCCCAGATTTTGCTCTAGTTGAACTCGGTTATAACGACAACCAGTCCACCTTGGGTGCAGAAATTGATCAAGTGATGACATCGCTTGTGGCCAAAGGTATTCGCTCCGTTGGCTGGGTGACGATGTCCGAGCGCCGCACAACAAATGGGATATCCAATTACGCAGCGGGTAACGCTGCATTGCGTGCAGCGAAAAAGCGTTGGCCACAACTACGCATCTTTGATTGGGATGCGGCAAGTATCGGCGGTCCACGCAATCGTTGGTTTGTGAAAGATGACAATGTGCATCTGACCACGAGTGGTCAAGCCGAATTCGCTATCTGGTTGCGAGATCGGGCAATTGAGTTAGGTGGCGGAACACCGTTGGCGCCGCAGTGGGTTACCAAAGTTGGTCCAGGTGTCAATCTGCAGATCCCCGTTCTTGGTGAGAAGGGGATTCCGTCGACGGGAGTTTCGGCGGTGAGTCTGAATATCACTGCATCAGGCGCGGATACCGCAGGATTCATCACCGTTTGGCCATGCAATAGCACGCAGCCGAGTACGCCGAACCTGTATTTCAGTAGCGCTCAATCAGTGACGGGCGAAGTACTCGCAGCGATTGACGCCAGCGGGAAAGTTTGTATAGCGTCGTCGACTCCAGCACATATTTATGTTGATGTGAACGGTTATTTCACTGCCGGTTTTCGGGCGACGAGTCTTCAACGAGTTGTTGACACTCGCGCTGATAGTGCGCAGGGATTGAGATCAGTAAACAAGGTGAAACTTGCGGCCAAGCAAGTTTTGCGTGTCAAAATGACTGACCTCAGTGTTGCGGGAGTCCCGGCAACTGGCGTGGGTGCGGTAGTGCTGAATATCACGGCAATGAATTCGGTCAGCAGTGGATATATCACTGCCTATAACTGCGAAAAACGTCCTCGACTGTGGAACCTGTCCTTTTCGAAAAATACGCCTGTGGCTGCAATGGCGATTGTGCCAGTGAAGTCTTTGACTGGAGAAGTGTGCATCTATTCATCGGCAGCAACTGACGTCATGGTCGATATCGGCGGAAGGTTTGCCGCAGCAGATTTTGGAATCATCACGCCACAACGTATTGCTGATACGCGGGAAGGCAGTCCGCAGGGTTTGCGTTCGGTAGACAAGGTGATGATCTCTGGAACAAAACAATTAAGCCTGAAATTGACGGATCTACCTGAAGTCCCTATGACGAGTGATGGCATCCAAGCGGTTGTTCTGCGAGTGAGTGCCAAGGCTTTAACGAAGGACGGTTATGTCACCGTATATCCATGTGGGGATCGCCCGAGGAAAGTCAGCGTTCGATTGATAGCAGATCAAACGTTAGGCAATACGGTCATTCTTCCCCTTCATCCCACCACTCAAAGGATTTGTGTTTATTCTTCAGCAATGAGCGATGTCATCGTTGATATTGCTGGCTGGATCGCTAATGGCAAGGGCTACACAACTTTGTCACCTGTCATGATTAGCGATACCAGCAAAGGAATTGGGGCAGTTCCTGGGCGTTAAATTCTCCGTGACAGCACTCGGTTGCCTAGCCTACGAAGATGGATATCAACGGAGTTAGCGCAATTGTCACTGGTGGAGCATCGGGCATCGGAGCAGCCACCGCTCGTCTGCTTGCCGCAAAAGGAGCCAAGGTCGTCATCGCCGACCTTCAGGCTGATAAAGGTGAGGCCTTAGCCAAGGAGATCGGCGGCGCATTCTGCAAAGTTGATGTCACTCAGACCGAGGACATCATGAATGCGATTGAAATGGCCAAGGACATGGGGCCACTACGAGTTCTCGTGAACTCTGCTGGTATCGGTTGGGCGCAACGCACAGTGGGCAAAGGTGGATCGTACGATACGGCCGCCAATCTCGACGCTTACAAGAAAGTGATTGCGATCAACTTGGTCGGAACCTTTGATTGCATTCGTTTGGCAGCAACGGCGATGAGCGTGACAGAACCTTTGGCCGATGGTGAAAGAGGAGCGATTGTGAACATCGCTTCAGTCGCCGCATTTGATGGTCAGATCGGCCAAGCCGCATACTCTTCGTCCAAAGGTGGCGTCGTAGGCATGACCTTGCCGATCGCTCGTGACCTTGCGGCCGTTGGTGTCCGTGTCAACACAGTTGCACCTGGACTCATTAACACTCCGATCTATGGTGAAGGTGAAGGCAGCGAGCAGTTCAAGGAAAAACTGCAGACGGGCGTATTATTCCCGAACCGTTTGGGTTACAGCACTGAATTGGCATCCATGGTTGTTGAGTGCGTCACGAATAGTTACATGAATGCCGAAACCATCCGTGTTGATGGTGGCATTCGTATGCCCCCCAAGTGATCTGCAGGGCGACGCCCATAAAGAAACTGTGTGACATATTTGCAGTCAGCGTTCAGGAATAGTTGATTGTGCCTTAGTTAGCGTTAGGCGGATGAAATTACGAACAATTGTTTTCTCCACGACGGTCCTCATTCTCGGTGCAGGTTGCAGTAGCGATAGCGCGGCAACACCATCAACGGACGGAGTAACGACCGAGGTGCCATCGAGTGATGCGCCAGCCACAGATGGAGCACGAGTCGTCTTTGGTTTCACCATTGAAGCTGGTGCTGACCTCACGGGAGCATCTTTGGCGTATGCCGATTTGTCAGGTGCCGACCTGTCAGGTGCGAACCTGACTGACGCCAACTTGTATGGCGCAAATCTCAAGGGTGCCAATCTGTCTGGTGCAGTTTTAACTGGCACCACGCTGACCTATTCGAACATGACGGGTGCCGATGTGACTGATGCCAATTTGGTTGACGCTTTCACCTATGGAGCGATATTGACCGACGGAACTGTTCAACGCTGAATAGTTTAAAAATTCGGCAAGCGCGTCATGTGGTGTAGTCGGCATTGATGCGGACATAACCGTCCGTCAGGTCGCATCCCCACACGGTGCATGCCGTTGATCCAGTTTTTAATGACACATGAATACGTACTTCCTCGCCGCGCATGTAGTTACTCAGTTGATCAAGTCCTGATTCATTTACGGCACTGGGGTACACCTCTTGATCGCCAAAGCGAATGATGACCTTGCTTTGATCAATGTCGGTGTATTGACTGCATTTGCCAATAGCCATTGCCACACGACCCCAATTTGGATCAGCGCCGTGCACCGCTGTTTTGACAAGGGGTGAATTCACGATCGACTTGGCAACCGTTTTCGCTTGCTCGGCGTCACGGGCTTGATCAACGCACACCTCAATCAACGTCTCGGCCCCTTCGCCATCGCGAGCCACTTGTTTCGTCAACGCACGAGTGACCTCTTCAAGAGCGACTTCTAGTTCACCAAGATCAACTTTTCCAGCGACCCCACTGGCCAACACGATTGCAGTGTCAGAGGTAGATGTGTCGGTGTCAATCGAGACGCAGTTAAAAGTGCGGTCAATGACGCGTCGCCACATGGAGTCAAGCGTGTCACCGTCAACCATCGCATCGGTGAAGGCCATCGTGATCAAGGTCGCCATATTTGGCTCAATCATTCCGACGCCTTTGGCTACACCCACAACTCGCGCCGGACCCGCACCAATCGTCGCTTCAGCAATCTTGTGCACGGTGTCGGTCGTCATGATGCCGCGTGCAACAGCGACAGCATCATCACTTGGCAAGGGGAATGGCAAGCCGGCGAGTCCTGCGCGGACACGCTCAATGGGATACTGGCGACCGATCACGCCAGTCGAAGCAATTAACACATCATGAGGATCGCATCCGATTTTTGCGGCAACGCTTTGCACCACTTCTAGGGCGTTTGCCATCCCTTGATCACCTGTTGCAACATTTGCATTTTTGGAGATCACGACAACGGCTCTGGCGAGATGGTTGGCAACATGTTTACGCGAGACGACAACGCTTGGTCCAGCGAATCGACTCTGAGTGAATACTGCACTTGCAGCCACAACTGAATCAGCGCACACCAAAGTGAAATCGTCAGTGGCGTCTTTAATGCCGATATTGGTCACGAAACTTGTGAAGCCTTGGGGGAGAGCAGTCATCGCAAATCCTAATTCTTATGTAGAGCTGCGTTGAGTCCATCCCAATTGCCTGAACGCTGAGTCGCCTCCACGGCACCCGAGACAGAGTTGCGACGGAATAACAAACCACTGGCACCCGACAACGTGCGCCCCTTGACGATTTCGCCATCGGGCAAGGTCACCAAGGTTCCACCCGTGACGTATAGGCCCGCCTCAACGATGCAGTCATCGCCGAGACTGATTCCGATACCAGCATTGGCTCCCAGTAAACAACGCTCACCGATACTGACAACTTCTTTGCCGCCACCTGACAGTGTCCCCATAATGGATGCACCACCACCGATGTCACTGCCGATACCAACTACAACGCCAGCAGAAATACGACCTTCAACCATCGATGCGCCAAGTGTTCCAGCGTTGAAGTTGCAGAATCCTTCGTGCATCACGGTTGTCCCAGAAGCGAGGTGGGCGCCTAGACGCACGCGGTCTGCATCGGCGATGCGCACACCAGAAGGAACAACGTAATCCGTCATTCGTGGAAATTTGTCAACTCCATGAACGGTCAAAATTCGCCCACTGCAACGTTCATCCCAACGAACTTTTTCAATGCTTTCTGGGAGAATTGGTCCGAGGTTTGTCCAAGCCACATTGGTCAACAAGCCGAATGCTCCATCTAAATTGAGCGTGCGCGGTAGCGCCAAGCGATGTGACAGTAGGTGTAAGCGCAAATACACATCTGTCGCACTCAGTGGAGCGGCATCCGTATCAATGACGATTGACGCTTGCGTCACTCGCACACCACGCAGTGCGTGATGTTGATCGTCAACAGTTTCTTGAATCGCAGTTGCTGTTTCACCCCAACCAAGTTCATAGAACCAGGCATCAAGAATTGTGCCATCGTTACTTGAACCGTTGTCGACTTGGGTGACTAGTGCGTGACCCCATGCTGCGGGCATAGCAAACTCCTTCAGTGGTGAAACTAGAACGCTTCTGGACGAAGCGTAGGGAACAAAATCACTTCTTTGATTGACGACACGCCCGCAAGCAACATTGCTACTCGATCCATGCCGACGCCGAGACCGCCCGTTGGTGGCAATCCAAATTCAAGAGCCCGTAAATAGTCTTCGTCAACGGTTCCGCGCTCCACATCGCCGGCGTCTTTGGCTGCTTGCTCATCTTCAAAGCGCAGTCGTTGCTCAACCGGATCGTTCAGTTCGCTGTAGCCATTGGCTAGTTCACGGGCACCAACGAATAATTCGAATCGTTCCGTGATGAACGGGTCATTGCGGTCAGCACGCGCCAATGGCGAAATCTCAACGGGGTGACCAGTGACGAAGGTGGGACGAATTAAAGAAGATTCAGCGGTGAACTCAAAAATCTCTTCAATCAATTTTCCTGAACCCCAACGCTTGTCGTAGCGCACGCCCACCTTGTCGGCCAACGTCCGCAACGACTCAACTGGTTGCGACGGATGTGTCTCGACTCCTGTTTTCTCGGCGATGAGTTCAATCATGCTCGCCCGTCGCCAAGGCTCGGCGAGGTCCACAGTGTGTACCACGCCCTCAGGATCGGCAATTCCCACGATTGTTGTACCGATGGCATCACGCGCTGCCTGCACGATGAGTTCTTCACAAATCGCCATCACTTCGCTGTAGTCACCAAAGGCTTGATAGAGCTCCATCATCGTGAACTCGGGATTGTGACGGGTACTGATTCCCTCATTGCGGAACACACGACCGATTTCATAGACGCGTTCCATGCCACCCACAATGAGGCGCTTGAGGTGAAGTTCAAGGGCGATACGCAAGTACAACTGCATATCAAGCGAGTTGTGATGAGTGAGGAACGGCCGTGCATGCGCTCCACCAGCTTCAACATGCAATACGGGTGTTTCAACTTCGATGAACTCCTTCGCGGCCAAAGTGCGACGGAAACTTGAGATCACTGCATGGCGTACTTGAAAGGCTCGTCGAGCATCTTCATTGACGATGAGGTCGGTGTAACGCTGACGAAAACGTGTGTCGGTATCGGTGAGACCCGTCCACTTATTGGGTAGGGGTCGTACAGCTTTAGATAACAATTCAAGGCGTGAAACTTTGATGGACAACTCACCTTTGCGCGTTGTCATGACAATGCCGTGAACACCTACCCAGTCGCCTAGGTCGAGATTGGCAACGTCGGCGAAACCCTCGTCGCCGATAACGGCTTTCGAGACAAACAACTGAATATCAGATGAACGATCACGCACAGTTCCGAAAATGAGTTTGCCCTGCTCGCGCTTGAGCATGATGCGACCGGCGATGGAGACATTGGCTTCGGTTTCAGAACCAGGTTCAAGGTGACCCCACTGAGCGCGAAGCTCAGCCAACGTGTGGGATCGGTCAAAACGGTAAGGATAAGGATTGACCCCCTTGGCACGCATTTCATCCAGTTGGGTCAGACGTCGACTTTTCTCTGCTTGAAGTCCACTTCCCGTTAGTTCAGGGACATCATTGTCGGCGGTTTCGGACTCAGGCTTCGGATTTGACGCATCACTCACAGGACGACTTTACAAGCAGGCATGGTGTGTGACGGAGTTCTTTAGCATCTAGGGAAGTTTTTAGATCGGGTTGTATTGGTCTTCACTCTCAGGCTGAGAGATAGTCTCAGATTATGGCTGTTCGCTTCTTGATTATTGGTGGTGGCCCCGCAGGCAATACCGCCGCCACTTACGCTGCTCGTCTTGGTGCTGAAGTGACCATCGTTGAGCGTGAGATCATTGGCGGAGCAGCCCATCTCTTGGACTGCATTCCCTCTAAGACAATGATTGCCACCGGAGGAGCGATGGCTTTTGGTCGCCGCTCAAGTGGTATGGGTCTTGAAGAAATGCGACCTGAAGTTGACGTAGAAGCACTCACGGATCGCATCGAAGACATCAAGGATCATCTTTCACAGAGCACAACGGGTCTCTTGCGAAGCCAAGGTGTTCGCCTGATCACCGGATCAGCGCGTTTCATATCTGCGCATTCAGTATCGGTCACAACGAGCGACAACGGCGTAGAAGTCATTGAGTTTGACGCCGTACTGATCGCCACGGGTTCACGCCCGCGCATTCCGCAATGGGTGACACCCGACGGTGAGCGGATTCTCACAACCCGTGATTGCTACCCGCCCAAGGTTTTTCCTTCAAGCGTGTGCATCATTGGCTCGGGTGTGACCGGTGTAGAATTCGTGCACATGTTTCAGTCATTCGGAGCAAAGGTTTCATTAGTTGTCAGTCGCCAACAAGTGTTACCTGGTAAGGATCCAGAAGTGGCCGCTGTCTTGGAGGACGATTTTTTACGTCGCGGCGTTTCGTTGCTCAAGGGCGCGCGAGCCGAATCAATTTCCCGAGAGGGTGATGAAGTAGTGGTCAAGTGTGATGACGGTCGCCAAGTGCGTTCAAGTCACGCAGTATTGACGATCGGTTCGGTTCCTAATAGTGATGGACTTGATCTTGAGGCTGCCGGCGTACATATGGATGGTGGCGGCTATATCCCGATCAATCATCACTGCGTGACCAATGTTGAACACATTTATGCTGCAGGTGATGTGAGCGGTAAATTGCCGTTGTCATCGGTGGCTTCGATGCAGGGTCGTAAAGTTGCTGAGCATGTGATGGGCTTACACACTCGTGACCATCGGCATCTCGATTACGACAAGGCGGCCTCAGCGATCTTTACCGAGCCCGAAATCGCCGATGTTGGTCTTGCCGAAGCCGAGGCCTTTGCTCATGGTCGAAAAATTCGTGTCACCAAGGTGCCGTTCTCGGCAACTCCCAAAGCGCTGATCAATAATGATGCGCGTGGCTTTGTGAAAATCATTTCCGATCCCGCTACTGGCGAGGTTCTAGGTGGTTCGATCGTCGGGCGCCATGCCGCTGAATTGATCAGCGTGATTGCTTTGGCAGTGACCGCCAATTTGCGTGTGACAGATATCGTGGAGAGTCTTTTAGTGCACCCAGCATTAGCAGAAGCCCTTGCCGAAGCAGCAGAATGATTAGCCATGAGTGATTTTGCACCCCCCGAAATTGTGTCGCGCCAACCAGATGAAATTGCCAGTATTGGCAAACGCGCCTTGGCGCAAATTGTCGATACTTTCGTTGTTGGTATACCGACATTTCTCTTCACTCTCGCCCTCGGGTTCAACCTCACCAATGAGAATTTGTCAGATAGCGAACTACTGTTTGTGACTGTCTTGTTTATCGGAGCGACCTTGATGTACAACATCGCTGGTATCGCCGTCTGGGGCGCAACTGTGGGCAAACGTGTGATTGGCTTGAAAGTCGTCAACCGCGTTGATGGAGGTCCGGTGTCTTTGAGTTATGCCGCTGTGCGTGCGTTAATACCAACAGCAGTGCAACTCGTACCAGCGATTGGTCCTGGTTTGGCATTGGTTGTTTATTTACGGGCGCTTTTTCACCCATTGCGTCAAGGGTTGCACGACTCTGCTGCGGGCACGATCGTTGTTAAACGCTGAGTCTTTAGCGAGTTTGAGTGAACCGGCCCGTTGGTTCGGTGTACAGCGAGTGAATATCAAATCCATCACCACAACAATCGTCAACGGCGTGCATGAAAGCCTCGGTCATCACCGCAGCGTCACTTTCGGTTTCACGTTTTCCGCGTCGTGCAGAGCGATATGAAAGCACAATGGGCTGGTGCGGAGCTTCATCTCGTACTCGGTGAATCAGCATCGTGGCTCGTTCTTGCCAACGCCGCAATGACTCGTCGGTGATTGACTGGTCAGTTGCCAGATCAGACCTGAACATGATCCCGACGAGGTCAATGGCACCAGCAAGGTCATCCAATTCGCGGTCAGCACGACCAGGGATGACAACACTTCCGTCGCGAAGTCCGCGCAAGAATGTTTTCCAGCGTAAATGGTCCTCGCGTTGAGCGCGCTCCGATGCTTCGGGGGAATCGTCAGTCGGTCTGACCATACGCACGCCGAATGATCCCGCAATGGGCGGTCCACCGCGCAGAATGCGCCACGCATCGCGCCAAGCCACAACCATGGTGTCAACCATCTCGCCGTGACGTTGACCATCATCGGTCTCTTTGCGCGCTGCAAACCCAATCGGGTCATTGATGGGAAACCATCCAGCTACACGATCACCAAATGAATCTCCCATCAGTTCCACGAAGCGGGGCCAATGTTTGCCAGCTGATTTTGGGTCACTGAAACCGCGCTCATCATCAAACCAATGTGGTAATTCGCTTTCTAATAGTGAGGCCCAAACACCAATGCCGTGTTTTTTGGCGGCACCGATCACATCGCCATACCACTCGGCCCATTCGTGACTGAATCCGCCTGCGCGAGGCTGCAAGCGCCCCCAGTCGAAGCCCAATCGAAGTTGGGTGACACCTTCGGATGCGTATTGTTCAAGCATCTCGTCAAAGTTGAGATGAAAAGCGCCATTGCCATCGGCCTGCAGTGCGATCTCGGCGGGCAAATAAATGCCCCTCATTGGATTGCTCATCTGGGCACTGAAAAGTAAATCAGGTGACGAACGGGGAACGCGTCCACAGTTCGCCTGTGTCATTGATGCCGCTGAGTGTCGTTTGAGAAGTGAGAGCAACAACTTCCACTTCGCCCAAGCCTCGCAAGGTCACGTTGTCATGATTATTTTCTGCGACGCCTTGTGGAAGACGGCGTAGGTCGGCGCGAGCCATGAGTACTTCGTTGTGTTCGGCGACGTCACACAAACGTGAGGCCAAGTTCACCGAAGTGCCGATGTAATCCTCGCCCTGAAACATCAAAACCTCGCCGGTCGCCAGACCCACGCGAACGGTGAGTGGTTGGCAGACATCTTCGCAACGTTTTTGCATGTCAAGAGAAAACCCGATCGCCATGTCCTGCTCAACAGCCACGATCATGCAGCCATCGCCCAGCCATTTGTCGACTCGGATGCCCCAAGAAGCAGCCACATCGCGCACTTCTGCTCGAAATTTAGTCAAAATATTGCCCGCAGCGGAGTCGCCGTTGTCGGCGGTGTACTTGGTGAACCCCGAGAGGTCAACAAAAACGAAGGTGCGCTCAACTTTCATGATTGCCCTCAGACTACCTGCTTGGCTCAACGGGTCACGGTCGGGTTTTGGGGACTAGCGTTGGGGTATGACAGGTCGCTACACCTACTCCCGCTGGGATGGCACTCAAACAGGTTTTGATCTAGAAGC
>CAMAYS010000012.1:0-26638 GCA_945862545.1 Bifidobacterium breve
AAGCGAATCTCGGCGTCATTGATATGCAAAATCAAGGCGTTATCGAAATTCGGTTGACCAAATGGAATTGCCACGATCGGCATAATCACGTCTTCGACGAGTGCCGTTACTAAGCCCGCGAATGTCCCACCAATCACGAAACCAACAGCGATTGCTAGAAGGTTGCCTTTGTTGATGAAGTCACGAAATTCCTTGAGCAGCATGGTTCCTCGAACACTTTTCATAATCCACAATCTTAGCCTTTTGTCATCAGTCTGAGCTTGCAGTCACTATTGTGACAGACGATGGATGAACCACTAAGCAAACCAGCTGAACTTCTCATTGATCAAATTGATGCTCTACGTGTACTACGCGCTGATACCGACGAGGAAAAGGGTCGACTCCTCGAACAGATCGGCGGCAAAGGCATCGTCGAACAAGAGATGGTTTCTCAGATGTCGGCGATCAGGCCCCTCAATCATCCAGAGAGATTTGAGGAAGCACATCGAATGATGATGCGTTCAATTGAGGTTCTTGACCGCAACGGACAACGTCCAGCGAAGATGCCGAGGTTTGGACCGTTGCGACCTGTTGCACAATGGCTTGTACAACAGGTCACCCGTTGGATTGTGCGCACTCACCTCAATCGCGTGATATCGCGCATCTGCGGTCTCTATGAAAAGCGCGAAGCCAATAGCGAGTGGTCACATCTCGAGCATTCAATGTTGCGCAGGGCTCGCCTTGATGCCCGCCGTGTTCAAGCAGGCTCCGCAAATCAATCTGTTGGCCTGCCGACATTTTTACTTGGTGGTGCGGCATTAACTTCAGTGGCTAGCGGTTTGCAGAGTCTGGCGCGCTCGGCCCTTGACTCTACGATTGGTATCATCGCACTCGGCATCGCCGTGGTTTTTGTCTTAGGTGCTTTGTCATGGGTAGCGCTCTACAGCGCAAGTGTGGCTCGTCGGCGAATTCGGTTGTCAACTGACCAACCACTCAAGGCTTTGTGGGAAACAATTGGAGCAGCAGGCACGCCACCTCGTGATGAGAGTTACAACTTTGCGGTGTACGCGATCATTCTCCTGGTTCTCTCGTGGATCGTTATTCCGCTCGCCATCTGGCTAGCAATCACTACCTGATCTCATCGCCATGTCCTTCTAGATCTTCAAAGCGATCAACATTGCGCAAGGTCGGAAAGAAAATGGAATACATTGCGACGACTCCGAGAGTGGCGATTCCACCGCCGATGACTGCGGTTTGGGTTCCAAATGCTTGGGCGGCTACTCCGCTTTCGAAGGCTCCCAATTCATTACTCGCTCCGATGAAAACGTTTTCTACTGCCATGACTCGCCCACGTTTGTCATCAGGCGTCACAAGAGGTACCAAGGTGCCACGGATATAGACACTGATCATGTCTGCCCCAGCGAGGATCACTAAGGCCACGAAAGCCACAAAATAAGAAGTTGTCACGCCTAGAACCACCGTTGCGATACCGAACAGGCCCACGACAAAAAGTAAGGTTCGACCTACTTTGCGAGTGACTGGACGAGATGCCAATATCACCGCCATGATCGCTGCTCCGATACCCGGAGCGGCACGCAGCCATCCATATGCCACGTCTCCGACATGTAAACGATCCTCGGCGATTGCCGGCAACAGCGCTACTGCTCCACCGAAGAGAACAGCAAAAAGATCAAGCGAAATCGCGGCCAGCAAAATTGGAGTTTTCCGAATAAAACGCAAACCAGCGAGGGCCGTATGCAATGAAACTTTTTCTGCAGGATCTTTGGGCTGATCTTTCAAAAATGGTCGAGCAATCTTGACTGCCAATAGAAAGGCCACGCCGGCGCCAATGAGGACAGCTGATACGAAATAAGCCAGCGCAGGACTACTGGCATAGATGAGTCCACCACTTGCAGGTCCGATAATGGCCGCTGAAGTCCAGGTTGCAGAATACAAAGCAATCGTGCGCGGTAAGGCGCCGTCGGGAGCAACCATGGGTGGCAATGAGCGAACAGATGGAGCGGCGAAAGCTCTGAAGGTTCCGAACAGTACGGCAATGGCAAAAAGTGGCCACACAGCGGTCGGGTCTGACAAAGCATAAAGACCAAGGAGCACCGAACATAAAAGCTCACCAGCAATAGCAATTGAGCCAATGATTTTACGATTAAAACGATCAGCCACGGAACCAGTCACCAAAACCAATAACGCCGCCGGCAAGAACTCGGCCAAACCCAACAGACCAATATCTAATTCGCGACCCGTGATGTCGTAGACCTGTTTACCCAAAACGGTGGCCTGCAACATGATGCCCGAGGACGTGAAAACACTGGAGCCCAACAAATTGCGCACTGGCCCAACACGCAACAGTTGGCGAGTGCTTTGTACGGGATTTGTTATGTTTGATTCAGACACAGGGTGATTACCCTAGCCAAATCTGCTAAAACCTTCCCTATGACTTCACTCGCTGATGAAACCCGCTGGCTTGATGCAACAACTCAAGCCGAACTCATTGCCTCTGGGAAAATCTCACCCTTGGAGATGGTCAATGCCGCAATTGAACGCATTGAACGCTATGACGGGGCCTTGAACGCTCTCACCTATCGCTGGTTTGATTCGGCAAGGGCTCTTGCTGCATCCAAAGACCTACCGCAGGGTCCGTTGCACGGTGTGCCATTTCTACTCAAAGATCTTTACGCTGCAGAGGCTGGCAAACCACTCAGCAATGGCAACAAGGCGTACAAAGCGGCCAACTATGTATCGACTGAAGATACGACGTTGGTTGGGCGTTATAAGGCTGCGGGACTCATCACTCTTGGACGTACAAATAGTCCTGAACTCGGCAGTGTCCCGATTACTGAACCCGAGGCATGGGGACCGACGCGCAACCCTTGGGATCTTTCACGTACTTCAGGTGGGTCAAGTGGTGGATCAGCGGCTGCGGTGGCATCGGGGATGGTGGCGATCGCTCATGCCAGTGATGGTGGTGGATCGATTCGAATCCCCGCTTCATGTTGCGGATTGGTCGGATTGAAAACGTCACAAGGTCGTATCTCTATGGGCCCCGCACGCGATGAGAGCAACCTCGGTGTTGAGCATTGTGTGAGTCGAAGTGTGCGCGATACCGCACTGCTCTTAGACGCCACACATGGGCCTGGTGTCGGCGATGTCATCATTGCTGCTGCGCCTCTTCGTCCTTATGTGCAAGAAGTTGGTGCCGACCCTGGTCGATTGCGAATCGGTCTACTTGATCACAACCCACGCGGTGGTGACACACACCCCGACTGTGTTGAAGGGGTGCGACAAACTGCCAAACTCTTGGAATCTCTCGGGCATCATGTTGAGCAAGGTTGGCCAGAAGTCTTATCGGATACCACAGTAGGTAGCACCTTCGGCGTGTTGTGGAGCACCAATATGGGAACCGCCGTCCGACGCTTCAGCGAAGCCCTCGGTCGGCCAATGACCATTGACGACATTGAAGCAATGAACTGGGCCCAAGCCGAATTTGCCAAGGGTCTCAATGGCGTTGACTTTGCCCTGGCGCAATCTGCGTCAATCAAATTTCGCCGTGCTGTTCAATCTTGGTGGACTCAAGGATGGGACTTGTTGCTGACACCCACACTCGCTAGCCCACCATTAGCCGTTGGTTCAATGCCCAACAATGCTGCCAACCCGATGGCACCATTACGCGTTTCGGGTGAATGGATTACCTTCACTTCACAATTCAACATGAGTGGGCAACCCGCAATCAGCCTGCCGTTGCATCGCACCGCAGAAGGTCTTCCCGTTGGCATGCAACTTGTGGCTGCCTATGGTCGTGAAGACTTACTCATTCGCGTTGCTTCTCAGATTGAGCAAGCAACTCCCTGGGCTCACCTCACACCCAGTTTGTGATCAGTCAATATTTCGTTCACATATCACCGCTGAATTTTCCACACATCCATAAATGTGTGGAAACGCTTCAGGAGCAGCACCTAATCGTTCCACCACGACCTTGCTATTCAACAGAGACTCATCAATCTCTAATAAAACAAGTTCATCATCAGAGAGATCAGCATAAAAGCGATCTCGCACACCTCGCCATTGACTTTCGAAACTGCAATGGGTGTATCCCTCGTGAGCAACCGTCACACCACGAGTTGACCAGATGTACTCCCCTGTCAATTTCGCGGCTTCCCAGTCAGAACGAACTGCCAAATGAAGAATCACCGTGCAGTCCACCCACCATCAACAACAATCTGTTGGCCTGTCATAAATGAACAGGCATCAGATGCCAATAACAATAAGGCGCCATCAAGTTCTTGCAGCTCGCCCATTCTCGGAATCGGTGAGTTTTGCTTGAGGAAATTCATGCTGGCCTCATCGTCCATTGCCACAGTCATCTCCGAAGGAAACCATCCGGGACATAATGAATTTACTTTGATGTTTCGGCGTGCCCACTGCAATCCCAGTTCGCGTGTCAAGTTGAGCACGGCTCCCTTTGATGCGCAGTAATGCGCCTGCTTGACTGGACTTGAACCGACGATCCCAAACATTGAGGCGATGTTGACAATGTTTCCCCCACCGGCCTCCTTCATATGTGGTGCGCACAATTTTGAGAGATGCCAGATGGCAGTCACATTGACTTCCATTGCCGTGCGAAATGTTTCAAGATCCTCCTCCTCAACAGCAACTTTGTGGCCAACACCGGCGTTATTCACAAGAATCCTTGGGGGTCCCACTTGTCGCACAGTTTCTGCGATCAATCTCTCGCGATCAGAAGCTTCGTTGAGATCAGTCGCAATGACAATTGATCCGGGCAACTCGCGCATTAAAGCCTGCAAACGCTCAACTCGTCGCGCCGCTAGCACCACAGTTGCCCCAGCAGCGTGCAAAGTGCGTGCAAAGTGCGTGCCGAGACCCGATGAGGCACCGGTGACGATAGCAACTCGACCGTCAATACGAAAGACCGACAGGGGATCATGATTCAATACTTGGTTCATGCTCTCAGGTTAGGGCGATCACAAGTTTCTTAAAGTATTCATCTTGTGTCATAGTGAGCAATGGCCTCTGTGCGACACATTGTTTTAGTCCACGGGGCGTGGCATGGTGCTTGGTGTTTTAGCGCCCTGCAGACTGCGCTAGATAGTCGCGGTGTGCCCAGCATCGCCATTGACTTGCCGGGTCACGGAGCATCCACCGCCGCTTTGACCGATCTTTATGGAGATGCTCAATGCGTAGTTGACACTCTTGCGATGTTGCGTTCACGCGGTGTTGACAGTGTTGTCCTAGTGGGTCACAGCTACGGCGGAGCGGTCATCACTCAGGCAGCATTCATTGACCCTCGCATTGCCCATTTAGTTTATGTGGCGGCATTTGTACCCCAAGCCGGACAAAGTGTTATTTCTCAACTGATGTCAATGCCTCAACAAGATGTCGGTTTGGCAGGCGCCATGATTGTCGCCGATGATGGCAACAGCGTCATCAATCTCGAGTTGGCACCGGCCGCGTTCTACGGATCGTGCTCCCCAGAAGTTATTGCTGCGGCGATCGCACGATTGTCTCCACAACCCATGGCAACGATGACTCAAGAAGTAACAGGATCACCTCACGAAGATATTCCTTCAACCTATGTGTTGTGCTTGCGAGATAACGCCGTGCACCCTGAGCACCAAAAAATCATTGCCCAAATGTGCAATACGATCATCACTCTTGATACGGATCACTCGCCCTTTATCTCGATGACTTCGGCAACTGCCGACATCCTGGAAAGTGTTGCCCGATCATGAAGATCCGTGTTGGCTACGGACTCGGTGTTCGCACCACACTCAACGATGACGGCTTTGCTCAAGTCGTGGATGCATTAGAACAATTACGCTTTGACAGTTTGTGGGTGAGTGAGCGAATCGGCGGCGAAGCACCAGACCCGTTGGTGGCGATGTCGTTTGCTGCAGGACGAACGAAAAAGTTGAAGTTCGGCATGAGCGTCATGGTTTTACCTGGACGCAACCCAGTCATTCTCGCCAAAGAATTAGCCACCCTTGATCGACTTTCTAACGGTCGCCTTTTGCCCGCTTTCGGATTGGGTGTGGCCGACCCTCACGAACAACAAGCCTTTGGTGTTGCTCGCGAAGAACGCGCTAAAAGATTTAATGAAGCCCTTGAAGTGATTCGCGCCTGCTGGACTCAGCCGTCGGTCACCCATCACGGAACCTTTTTCAACTATGACGACTTACGAGTTCAGCCAAAGCCATTTCAAAATCCTCCTGATGTGTGGTTGGGAGGAATTGCTCCGAGTGAGTTGAAGCGCGTCGGACGTTTGGCTGATGGTTGGTTGCCAAGTTTCGTGACTCCAAGTGACGCCGAGGTGGGACGCATTGAAATTCAACGTGTCGCTGCGGAACATGAACGCGAAATTGACCCTGAACATTTCGGCGTGTTAATTCCTTATGCCCACGGACCATTGCCCGACGCTGTCGTCAAAGGTCTGATGAGTCGACGTCCTGATCTTGATGACATCAGTCAGTTGGTGCCACAAGGTTGGCTTGCATTGCAAGATTCAATCAAGCGATTCATTGACGCCGGCATGTCAAAGTTTGTTGTCTTGCCAATTGTTGAGCCGAAAACTGCTCACGAATGGGTTGATCATCTCGCGGTTGCTGCTGATCAGCTACTGCCATTACAAAACTGATGAGGCAAAAGGCGAAATCCATGCGTGGACATTGCGGCCAATAGCCTCAATGTCGTAGCCGCCCTCTTGCAGAATCAAAGTGGGTATTCCAAGTTGTTTCACCACTTCTCCGCAGCGCCGATAACCGTCAGTAGTGAGCGCAAGATCACTAATCGGATCATTCCAATATGTGTCGACGCCCAATGACACGATCACCATTGACGGCCCAAATGCGGCGATCTGTCCACATACTCCGGCAAGTCGCGACACATACTCGTCGTCCTCGGCTTCTGGCCCGAATGCCACATTGATGTTGTAGCCGCGACCTTTACCGGCGCCAATTTCATCTTCATGACCGATGAACCAGGGGTAGGCCCGCTTGGGATCACCATGTAGAGAAACAAACTGAACATCGTCGCGCTCATAGAAAATTTGCTGTGTGCCATTGCCATGGTGATAGTCGACATCAAGCACAGTGACTTTGGTACCCGTCGTCGAGGCAACATGATGCGCGGCGATCGCTGCGTTATTGAAATAGCAAAACCCACCGAACACATTTGCTGCGGCATGGTGTCCGGGTGGACGACACAAACCATAAGCCGAAGGTGCACCAGCAAGAATTTTCTCTGTTGCTGTGAGTGCCACATCAACCGATGCCCTCGAAGCTATGTACGTACCTTCAACCATTGGGGTCGCAGTTTCGTAGCACCAATAACCAAATGCAGCCGCCGCACCTTCGGGCGGGCGCGCCGCGCTCATGCCTTCACGTAGACCAACATGCAACATCGCTTCAGGAGCAAACTCATGACGTCCTGTGGTGCGATGGATTTCTGGCCATGCACTTTCCAAATAGTCAATCAGTCCAAGAGCATGCACTGCTTCAATAGGGGAACGACCATATTCGGTGAGTCCAACGAAATTAAAACGCGAATCAGTTTCCAGTTGCTGACGAATCGTCTCGGCACGATCGGGACGTTCATATGTCGGGATTGGCTGACCGAGATTAATTTCCATCTTTGGGTTTTGACGGCGGTGCAGATCGGTCCAAACGACATCCATCAGGCAACACTAAACCCAAAACATGTTCACTCTCTAGATCAACGACCTGTGTTGCGAAATGGAGTGTCAAGAAAAGGTGGCCAGTCGCCGCCACCATGCGCTTCAATTGATGCACCGCTGACATATGCCGCTAGCGGTGAAGCCAAAAAGACACACACATCGCCGATCTCCGTTGATTCCGCCAATCGACCGATGGGAATTTGACTTCCCGTTCGACGCACTCCTTCTTCGTCACCGTAATGAAGGTGCGCCAGTTCAGTACGAACCATCCCGACAGTCACTAGGTTCACACGAACTTTGGGTAACCACTCCTGCCCTGTTGTCTGCGTGTAGTTGACAAGCCCTGCTTTGGCAGCACCGTAGGCCGCGACGGTAGGAGCGGGGCGAAGAGCTGACACACTTCCGATGTTGATGATCGCTCCACCATTGATCTGGCTCTGCATGTGACGATTAGCCACTTGGCTACACCACATTGCGGTGAACAAATTCACTGCCACAATCTTTTGCGAGAAATTGGCAGAGACATTGGCAGTATCGGAGGGCGGACTACCACCCGCATTGTTGACCAAGATATCTAGAGTTCCAAAACGGGCGACGATCTGATCAATCAGTGCCTCGGCCTGATCAAACTCACGTAAATCGGCTGGATAGGCGGCCCACTCAGGGGGCAAACCCTCGGGGATAGTGCGCGCGCAAACAACAACCTGTGCGCCTGCATCGGCGAATCGTTGAGCGATTCCTCGCCCGACGCCCTTAGTCCCGCCCGTGATCAGCGCTACTTGTCCAGAAAAGTCAATGGTGATTGCCACGTGACAAACCTTAGCGGCAACTTTGCGCTCGTTTCTGACGCTTCGTCAGATGCCGAGTACGCTGGAGTGATGGGAATCACCTCGAATATCGACAAGAACGGCATCGCCGAAGTCGTCATGGACTGTCCGCCCGTCAATGCTCTGACCGTTGCGGAATGGTTTGAGGTCGCCGACACCGTGACCGCACTTGGCCGAAATACCAGCGTTCGCGTCGTTGTCTTACGCGCTGAGGGTCGCGGCTTCAATGCCGGAGTCGATATTAAAGAAATGCAGAAGACCGAAGGTTTTGAAGCCCTACTCGGAGCCAATAAAGGTTGCTACGCGGCTTTCGCCGCCGTCTACGACTGTCCCGTTCCGGTGATATCGGCTGTGGCTGGTTTTTGTGTCGGTGGTGGCATCGGATTGGTCGGCAACAGCGACATCATCATCGCTAGCGACGACGCGTTCTTTGGACTGCCTGAAGTTGACCGTGGGGCTCTCGGCGCAGCGACCCATTTGGCACGTCTGGTCCCCCAGCACAAAATGCGCGCCATGGTCTACACCTCGGCCACTGCGACTGCCGCCGAACTCCACGCATTCGGCAGCGTATTGCAAGTTGTCCCCCGCTCAGAACTACGCGATGCGGCGATGAAAGTTGCTCAAAGTATCGCCGACAAACACCCGACGGTGATTCGCGCTGCCAAAGAAAGCCTCAATGGCATTGACCTGTGGGATGTCAAGCGTAGTTACCGCTTTGAACAAGGTTTTACCTTTGAACTGAATCTGACGGGGGTCGCCGATGAGTTGCGCGATGATTTCGCCGGCACCGATAAAAAAAATAAGAAAGATGGTCAGTAACTGTGTCAGAAATGCGCAACAAATTAATTTCAGAAACCCAAGCCATTGCTTCACTTGAAAGTGGGATGACACTTGGCATCGGTGGATGGGGAAGCCGACGTAAGCCAATGAGTTTGGTACGCGCACTCTTACGCTCTGACATTAGTGATCTCACTGTTGTTTCGTATGGGGGACCCGATGTGGGTTTACTGTGCGCAGCTGGCAAAGTGAAAAAATTGGTCTACGCCTTTGTCTCTTTAGATTCCATTGCTCTTGAGCCACACTTTCGTATCGCTCGCCAATCGGGCACAATTCCTGAGCCAGTTGAATGGGATGAAGGAATGTTGCAATGGGCGTTATTCGCTGCTTCATTGCGCCTGCCATTCCTGCCAACTCGGGCCGGTTTAGGCAGTGGCGTGATGGACGTCAACCCAACGCTCAAAACCATCAACTCCCCGTACGCCGACGCTGAAGAACTTCTCGCAGTTCCAGCGCTTCGCCTTGATGCTGCATTTGTTCATATGAATCGTGCGGATAGTCGCGGCAATGCCCAGTATCTCGGACCTGATCTTTATTTCGACGATCTCTTCTTAGGTGCCTGCGAGCCAGGACGTCGCTTCGTCAGTGCCGAAAAAATTATTGCGACGCAAGATCTCTTGAAAGAAGGCACCTTTCATACCCTCAAGATCAATCGCTCAATGGTCGATGGAGTGATTCACGCCCCCAACGGTGCGCACTTCACAACCTGTGAGCCTGACTACGGACGCGATGAGGCATTTCAAAAAGCGTATGTGGACGCCGCGCGGGATCCAGAGACTTGGAAAGCATTCAGTGCCCGCTTCTTATCCGGCGACGAGTCCTCTTATCAAGAGCAAGTTGTGTTATGGCGAGCCGAAGTTAAAGCCGCTCAGGAGGCGACAAAATGAGCGACACGCCAGTACTTGCTGATGTCATTGCTGTGGCCTGCGCCGAAGCGTGGCGGGGTGACGGGGAAATTTTCGCTTCTGGCATGGGAGTGATGCAGATGCTCGGAGCACGATTAGCGCGCGCGACTTTTGAACCTGACTTAATGATCAGCGACGGTGAAGCATTCTTTATCGCCGGAGACTTGCCCATCGGTGGAACAGACAAAGTCGTTGAAGGCTGGATTCCCTTCCGCAGTGTTTTCGACACCGTTGCCGGCGGACGCCGACATGTGATGATGGGTGCCAGCCAAATTGATCGCTATGGCAACACCAATATTGCCAACATTGGTCCATGGGCCAAACCAAAGTCGCAGTTGCTCGGAGTGCGTGGCGGACCAGGCAATACCGTCAATAATGCCACCAGTTTTTTTATCCCTAAACATCAAACTTCGGTCTTTGTGCCCGTTGTTGACATGGTCAGTGGAGTTGGCTACGACCGCGCCAAGAAAGTTGGTGGGTTCATCGCTCAGCGCCATGACTTACGTCGCGTGATCACCAACCTCGGAGTCTTTGATTTCAATACCCCTGATCATGCGATGCGCCTCGTCACACTCCACCCTGGTGTCAGTCTTGATGATGTCGTCAGCAACACGGGTTTTGAGTTAGTTATCCCCGCTGAAGTTTTGATCAGTCGCGGACCGACAGCACAAGAAAGCGCTGCTATGAACATCATTGACCCCAAGGGTCTCAGACTTCGCGAGGTTGCCTCATGAGCGTCACTCCACTACCGCGCCTGCGTACTCCCCTATGCGAACTCCTCGGCGTTGATTATCCGATTATTCAGACTGGAATGGGTTGGGTGGCTGGTCCCAAGTTGGTGAGCGCTTCTGCCAACGCTGGAATTATGGGAATTTTGGCAAGTGCCACGATGGACTTCGACCAACTCAAGACGTCTATCGCTGAGGTGAAATCACGCACGACCAAACCATTTGGTGTCAACCTACGCGCAGACTCGGCCGATGTTCAAGATCGCATCAGTTTGATGATTGACGAAGGCATCAAGGTTGCCAGTTTTGCCCAAGCACCCAAACCTGAATTGATTTCGCGACTCAAAGACGCTGGTGTTGTCGTGATCCCTTCAATCGGCGCCAAACGCCATGCCGAAAAAGTTCTTGAGTGGGGCGTGGATGCAGTTCTTGTGCAAGGTGGTGAGGGCGGCGGACACACAGGTTCGGTACCGACATCGGTTCTATTACCTCAGGTCGTTGATGCCGTTGCCGGTCGTGTACCAGTCATTGCTGCAGGTGGTTTTTTTGATGGTCGCGGCCTCATTGCTGCTCTGGCCTATGGAGCATCAGGTGTTGCCATGGGAACTCGCTTTTTACTGACAAGTGACTCATCGGTACCGCAAACAGTCAAGGACTATTACCTCTCACGGGGAGTCCTCGACACTGTCGTCTCGGTGCAGGTCGATGGCGTACCTCATCGTGTCTTGCGTACCGACTTAGTTAATCAACTTGAGAGTGGACGCGGAAAGTTTTTAGCATTGCCACGCGCCGGAATCAATGCCTTGAGGTTCCGCAAAATGACCGGTGCAAAACTCCGTGACATGTTGCGTGAAGGACTGATGATGAAGAAATCTATGGAACTAACTTATTCACAGATGGTGATGGCGGCGAACACGCCAATGTTGCTCAAGACATCACTAGTAGACGGCAAAACAGAATCGGGTGTGATGGCTAGCGGACAAGTCGTGGGAATTATCGACGACCTGCCGACTGTCAAAGAGTTGGTTGAACGCATTATCACCCAAGCCAATGCTGTCTTATTGGACCTTGAACACCGCTAACTATCAGTCAGGGAATATGCGCTATGGCTATCACCACTCTGCACGGACCACACGACATACACCAAAGTTTGGGCAAGCACCTTGGTTACAGCGAGTGGATGAAAATTACCCAGGATCGAGTCAATCTCTTTGCCGTAGCAACAGGAGATCACCAATGGATTCACGTTGATCCTGAACGCGCCAGCAATGGACCTTTTGGGGCCCCCATCGCTCACGGATATCTGACTTTGTCGATTTCTAATTTATTTTTACCGCAAATAGTTGACGTGCAAGGTTTCTCCGCAGGAATTAATTATGGAACCGACAAAGTGCGCTTTCCATCCCCAGTCAAAGTTGGCTCTCGCATTCGCGGAGGCGCCGAACTAACAGCGGTGGCTGAAGTCAAAGGTGGCTTACAAACCACGATCGTTATCACTATAGAAATTGAAGGCTCCAGCAAGCCCGCCTGCGTGATCGAATCAATCAGCCGCTGGCTGACATCCTGAAATCACTATAGACAAACATTAAAGGAAAATATGTCAGTTCTTGATCTCTACAAAATGAGTGGAAAAGTCGCCTTACTCTCTGGCGCGGGACGCGGTATCGGCGCTGCCAGTGCCCTCTGTCTTGCTGAGGCGGGTGCAGATATCGCGATTATGGCGCGCAGCGTTGATCAACTTGAATCAGTTGCCTCTCAAGCGCGTGCAATGGGTCGCCGAGCAATCGTCGTGCCTTGCGACGCCAACAATGCCGATGATGTGACTGCCGCAGTGCAACGTACGGTTGACGAACTCGGTCGCATTGACACAGTGATCAGCGTGGTCGGTGGCTCAATGCCCCAACCATTTATGAATACCAGCGACCGCGACCTGCGCAATGCCTTTGAGAACAACGTCATTAATGGATTACGTCTGGTGCGTGAATGTGTGCCGCATCTGCTAACAGCGGGAGCTGGAGTAGTCGGCGCATCATCAATCGTTATGGTCTCAAGTGCGATTGGCCATGTCGTCGGGCGGGGCTATGTGGCCTACGGTTCGGCAAAGGCCGCTCTTGATCATGCTGTTGAACTGATGGCCGCCGACCTCAATCCGAAAATTCGCGTCAATGCCGTGGCCCCAGGGGCGATCCTTACCGAGGCCTTAGAAATCGTCGCCACAAATCCCGAACTCCGAGCCGCTATCGAGGGCGCTACACCCTTGCGACGACTCGGGGAGCCCAATGACATCGCTGCTGCAGTCTTGTTTCTCGCCAGCGCCGCCTCAAGTTACATCACCGGTCAAATCATTGCTGTTGATGGTGGCGTGACAACAACCAACTTCAATTTCCCCATTGCCGACCTGTGAGTTCAAGCCCCGATGACACTGTGCAAGATAAGAGGCACAGTTCGTTAGGTGCGTTCCGTCATCGTGATTTCGCAGTCTTCTGGACTGCCGCGGCGATTTCCAACGGCGGTAGTTGGATGCAATTAGTCGCCATTCCTGCATTGCTCTATGACATGACGGGGAGTTCCACCTGGCTCGGCGTTTCATCAATGGCGGGATTATTGCCGGCAGTTTTATTGACTCCCTACGCCGGAGTGCTGGCGGACCGTATGAGCCGACGCAAGATTTTGCTGTATACCCAAAGTCTGCAGATGCTCTGTGCCTTTATTTTGTGGACCTTATATCTCACTGGTTCGTTACGTCCGATGCTGATTGTCAGCATTGGTCTCATCGGTGGAGTTGCCACAGGATTTCAAACCTCTGCTTGGCAAAGTTATGTTCCGTTACTTGTTCCGCCAGAAGAATTGCTCGATGCTGTCAAACTCAACTCGGTGCAATTCACCCTGGCGCGTGCAATTGGGCCAGGTTTAGCGGGGATTGTGATCAGCACACTGGGAACAGGCGCAGCGATATTCATCAATGCCGTTACTTATCTTTTAGTGATCAGTGCCTTGTTCATCGCCCGCCCGAAGCAAGTCATTGCTCCCGCTAGTGCCGGCAAGGTACGCGATGTCATCAAGTTTGGCGGCGCTTTCGTGTGGCGCAATCGCCCGCTGCGAATTGCTGTCTTCCTGGCTTTTCTCACCTCATTGTGTGGGCAATCACTGCAACACATCGCACCAGCAATCGCCGACCGTATCTTTGATCGCCCCTCTACCGACAATGCTGGACTTCTTGTGGCACTTGGTCTCGGTGCCGTGACTTCTTCATTTTTTTCCGTTGCCATCGGAGATCGTATTCAACGCTCAACCCGACTTTTGGTTGCCTTAGTGTTGTATTCCATCAGCACGATGCTGATCCCCATTACTTCGCTCTATTGGGTCGGACTCGTTGCCTACTTCATTGGTGGTGTGGCATCTCTGCAGTCCGCCGTCGCTTTAAATACATTGATTCAAGGAACCGTCCCCGATCATTTACGGGGTCGTGCGCTGAGTTTCTATGTTTTGGGTATTTTGGCTGGAATTCCTCTTGGGGCATTCACCCTCGGACGTTTGGCGGATGTTTTTACGATGCGGGTCGCCTTATTCGGTGATGCCACGGTCCTATTACTGGCAGTCATCATTTTGATCTCACGGGGTTGGTTGTACGACCTCAACGCGACAAAGATTGATGATGTGCAGATAACGAATACCCCGACATGAAGTATCCCGAAGGAAGCAATCTGGAGTACGACCAGGAGAGAATCAGTCTGGGTTCGGCACTTCGTCGACTCGGTCACGCCGTCGTCGGACATGAAGCCGAGATCAACCAACTGCGCGATGCTCGAATTTCGATTGATGCCCTTAGTCATATGCTCGAGTCGACACCGACCCGCATACGCGATGTGGCGCAATTTCTCGGATCAAAGGCCGTCGAGTTCCCAGATGGTTCGGTCATCACTAGTCACATGTGTCGTCCTGGCTCGGGGCCCGGAAGTCCGCACGGGCTTGACATGGTGGTGCGGCGCCGTGGCGACCATATTGAAGCGCGCTTTCAACTCGGCGCCTCCGTTGAAGGTGCCCCACAGCGAAGTCATGGCGGAATCGTGGCCTTAGCGCTTGATGACTCGATGGGATTCGTGCTCAATCTCATCCACACCGTGGCCTACACCGGCGAACTTACGATCCGCTACAAATCGGCCACGCCGCTACATCGCCCGCTCGTGATCCAAAGTTGGTTGGGAAAACGCGAGGGGCGCAAACTTTGGCTTGAGGCTGAACTACGCGAAGACTTTGTCGGCGCACCAATTATCGCTACAGCAACTGGTCTATTCATTTCAATTGAGGCGTACTGAATCTTTTCTGACAAACTGTGAACTTCGTTATAGGGGGATACATGTCCATCACTGATCATCAACAACTTGCCAGCGATCGTTTCCCGCGGGAACTCGTTCGCCGTCTGTTGGACAACTATCGGGGCAAGACTCTTGATCATGCCCCGACTTCGATGACTGAGCCAGCCACCGTTTTTACTGACCCAACTCGTTTTCAAAAAGAAGTCGAGGTTTTGTTTCGACAGGGTTCACACATCGTGGGATGGACTGGTGAACTTGCAAGACCCGGAACATTTGTCACGAAAAATGTGGCCGGTCATCCAGTTCTGATTACTCGAGCCGAAGATGGAGTGCTTCGCGCTTTTCGTAATGCCTGCAGTCACCGTGGAGCCCAAGTCGCTCAGGGTTGCGGCGAAGCACGTCGCCTCACCTGCCCCTACCACTCGTGGTCCTACGAACTTAACGGCGATCTCGCTGGACAACCACAGGCCTACGCATTCAGCGATATTGATAAGAGCACTCTCGGACTCGCTCCTCTACCGATCGCCGATGTGGCTGGATTGATTGCTGTCAGTCTCAGCGACGACGGTGATCCGGCCGCTGCTTTCGCCGACGTCGAACCTCAACTACGTTGGTGTGGCTATGACCAACATGAAGTCGTCTGCCAGCACACTTGGACCCTCAAGGCCAACTGGAAGATTGCTTTCGACGTCAACCTGGAGTCGTACCATGTGGATCATCTCCATCGCGACACTTTGTCAAACCTCGTATTGCACAATCCGATTTATGACAGTTTTGGAAAGCATGCACGTTGGGGATTTCCAACGACGGGCGCTGAAAAAGTTGTGGATCTCCCGGAAGAACATTGGCCTGCGATCATGCCCGTGAGCATCATCCATACTTTGTTCCCGAGCACCGTGTTATTAGAAACGCCAGTGAGTTGCCAAATGTTTCGTATCTATCCTGGTGACAATGTCAACGAATGCACCGTTGATCTGACGGAAGCTTCGCTGAAGCCCATTACCAATGAACAAGATCGTGCCGCCCGCCAAAAGGGGGCAGATTTCGCGGCTCTTGTCGTGGGCACTGAGGACTTCCCCGCTGCCGAACAATGTCAACGTGGCGCAGAAATTGGTCTCAAGAATTTTGTTTTTGGAAGTAATGAGCCGATGTTGCAACATTGGCATCGAACCTGGCAAAACGCACTCAACAACAAGGAATAATCATGACAACTGTTTCCATTACTCAGGCCTTCGCCGACAAAGCCGCTCAAGCCCCCGATCGTGTGTCAATCACCTGCGGTGACCAATCAGTGACGCGGGCCGAACTTGAAAGCCGCACCAACCGTCTCGCTCGGGCATATGCCGAACTCGGCGTCTCCCAAGGTCGCTATGTCACTGTCGCTCTACCTAACTCGATTGAATTCTTTGAAGCCGTGGTGGCTATCTGGAAGCTCGGTGCGACACCTCAGCCAGTGAGTTATCGCCTGCCAGATCGCGAACGTCACGCAATTGTTGAATTGGCAGATGCGGCACTTGTTGTTGGCGTTTCATCACAGGCTCATCCAACGCGGACATCTGTGCCTCAAAACTTTGAACCTGACCCCACTCTGAGTGACGCTGCGTTACCTGATTTGATTTCTCCAGCGTGGAAAGCGCCAACCTCTGGAGGATCAACAGGGCGACCTAAGTTGATCGTGGCTAGTGATCCAGGAACGGTCAATGTCGGCGCGCCAGGTATGGGACAACAAGTGGACGGAGTGGTCTGTATCCCAGGACCGCTGTATCACAACGCTCCCTTTTCGTTTGCGAGTTCTGCTCTCTTTCACGGTAACCACTTAGTGTTATTGCCTCAATTTGATGCGGAAGCCACTTTGGTGGCAGTTGAAAAACATAGTGCTGACTGGATCCTGCTTGTTCCAACGATGATGTCGCGAATCTCGCGTCTTGCCGATGATGTGAAGAATCGTTATGACCTCTCATCTTTGGTAGCGATTTGGCATATGGCCGCACCCTGCCCACCATGGCTCAAAGAAGAATGGTGCAACTGGCTGGGTGGTCAAAGAATCATGGAGTTGTACGCAGGCACCGAAGCCCAAGCGGTCACCATTATTCGTGGAGACGAATGGCTGGCACATCGGGGTTCTGTTGGACGTTGTGTCGGAGGAGAAATGAAAGTTCTTGACTCGGACACCTACGAGGAATTACCTCCCGGCACGGTGGGTGAAATCTTCATGCGAAGTGGTCGTGGTGCTACCTACAAGTATCTCGGCGCAGAAGCACGCGTCTCACCCGACGGGTGGGAAAGTTTAGGTGACCTCGGCAAGATTGACGAAGAAGGTTACGTCTATCTCACCGATCGACGTGGTGACATGATCTTGTCGGGTGGAGCCAATATTTATCCTGCCGAGGTTGAAGCAGCTTTGAGCGAACATCCCGACGTGGTGTCATCGGCAGTCATCGGACTTCCCGATGAGGACCTCGGGAATCGAATTCACGCTGTAGTGCAGATCTCTCAGCCGATCAACGAAGATGAATTGCGAGTATTCCTCAACGAGCGCTTAGTGCGATACAAGGTGCCACGGACTTTTGAGTTCACCACCGATGCAGTGCGCGATGATGCTGGCAAGGTTCGTCGCTCAGCCCTGCGTGATGAGCGCTCGTAATCCGGAGCGAAGTAATTCTCTATCGGGATTTACTCTTTCGTGAACGTAATCGGTAGCGATTGAATTCCGCGAACAAATGAAGAATGTCCATAGGTCGGTTGAAAGGTCGAATCCGAAAAGCGGATGTCATCCAGGCGATCAAAAATCTCTTTGTAGATAGAGCGCAATTCGAGCCGCGCAAGGGCAGCTCCAAGGCAGAGGTGAGGGCCCCAGCCGAAAGCGATGTGCGGGTTGGGGTTGCGGGTGACATCAAAGTCATGAGGATGAGTAAAAACATCTTCATCGCGATTCGCTGCCGTGTAATGCATCATCACTTGTGAACCCTCAGGGATCTTGACACCGCGTATCTCAACATCTTGCGTGGTCACCCGCACCATATTGACAATGGGGGTCACCCATCGTAAGCATTCTTCAATCGCTCGATCCAGATCTTCTGGTGAACGACGCGCTATCGCCATCTGTTCAGGGTTTCTAATCAGAGCTTCAAGTCCCCCAGCGATAACATTTCTCGTGGTCTCATTACCCCCGACCAAAAGAAGCAACGCGTTCCCCACCACATGAGCATCATCCATCGCCCCACCGTCTTCCGTGGCGTGGACTAATTTGCTGACCAAATCTTCACCAGGGTTTTTCTTACGCTCTTCAATGACTTCGGAGATATAGACGTAGTACTCAAAGGCTGCATTCACAACATCATCGGTCACATATCTTGGATCGTCAGCACCAGCGATCATGGCATCGCTCCAATGCTGCAACTTGTCATAGTCGCTCTCTGGAGCACCCAACATCTCTCCGATCAATGTCATCGGTAGGGGTTTAGCGATGTCCTCAACGATGTCAGAAGAACCCTTCAGCACAACAGCATCAACAAGTCGCCGAGCGACCTCATTGACGTGATCTTTATATGCCGACATTTGCCGTGGCGTAAAACCGCGGGCCACAACTCGACGCTGATCACCATGGCTTGGATCATCACTATCAATCATTGAGGGTTGGACGCTGCCATTTGGGCGAGATCCGATCACACCACTCGCAAAAATTGAAGCTTGACGTTCTGCGAGACGAATATCTTCAATTTTCGTTAATGCCCACATGCCGTTGATATCGCAATACACGGGCTGATTTTTCCGAATCCATTCCAGGGTCGGGAAAGGGTCCTGTTGATACATATCTCTATTAAGAATGTCAATCTTCATCATCGTCCCCAGACTCATCCCTACGCTTATGCAACCTTAGTGCCACGTTTGCCGACTTGGGTAACGCCTAACATCTCTGCCACTATGGTGCCATGATCATTCGCCGTCTCATAGTTTGTTGCTCCCTATTGGTGGCGCTGGTCTCCTGCTCAAATCGGGCTGACCTCAGTGAGCCTGCGACTTCAACCCCACCTCCTGATTCTTCGGAGGCGACAACAACGCAAGCGCCGAAGCCAGATGCAGTGATGTTTGGAGATATTGCATCACCTTGTGGACCCGCTATTGATGGAGTGACACCCTCCATCGCTGCCGACGAAAATGGAGGCTCAGCCGATGCCATTGCGATCGCTACTGGGTCGGACAAGGGAAACTCCTTCATCTCAGGACTCAATGGAGAACTGTTTGATGCCGCAATCGCTTTTGAAGGCTGGTGTAACGCTCAGGGTGGAATCGCTGGTCTGCCATTGAAAGTCATTGATGCGGATGCAAAACTTTTTGAAGTTCCTATTCAGATTGAAAATGTGTGCGCTAATGCCTTTGCCATGGTGGGCGGGGGTTGGGCCTTTGATGATCAAGAGTTCCCGCGTTTTCACGAATGCGGAATGATTGATGTAGCGGGATTCGTGGTGACCGCCGCCAAATCTCAAGCTGACAATACTTTTTCCCCTCTTCCCAATCCATCAAATCTCAAAGATCAAGGCTGGTTTAAGTGGGCCGTGGCGCAGCACCCTGAGGCAATGCAACATTTCGCGACTGTCTACAGCGATATTTTGACTTCCCAAATAGTTCAAGAGCAATATCTTGAAGGTGCAAAAATTATTGGAGGGGTCACAGTCGTTGATCAGGTGCCTTACAATTCTGTGGGGGAAACATCATGGCTACCCATTGCTCAGCGGCTGAAAAATAGTGGCGTCCGAGCTATGAGTTTGGTTGGCGTGCCAGAGGTTTTACCGCAATTGACTAAAGCCCTCGAGGAGTTGAATTATTCCTTGGACCTCATCATGGTTGATGCAGGTTTTTATGCAGACGTTTTGATCACTGGCGGCGGTAGCAGCGTTGAAGGTGTCGTTGTCCGTACCAGTTACGCCCTCTTCGAAGAAGCAGACCGTGTCCCAGCGGTGCGCGATTACTTAGAGATGATGGAGACATACCAACCTTCTGGAAAAGTTTCTGGTTTGGGTATGCAGTCATTATCGGCATTTCTACTGTTCTCCACTGCTGCTAAAAACTGTGTCGTCAATAATGTGGGTCTTCTCACTCGCTCATGCATTGCGCAAGAAATCTCAAAAATATCCGAGTGGACAGGTGGTGGGTTGCACCCACCATCAAACCCTGGAACCAACCAACCAAGTCCGTGTTACCAAATGATTGTCGTCAAGAACGGAAAATTTACTCGAATGTATCCGCCCCTTGAGCCCACCGCGGCTGATCGCGCCTTGATACCGACAGTGGAAATTACTGAGGATGGCTGGGCATGTGATGAAAGCACTTTGGTTCCACTAGTTGGCGACTATGGAGATGTCTCAGTCGGTAAAATTCCAAAGTAAATTAGATTTTTTCAACCTGCACCATGGTGTCGTAGAACGCCACGCCACCCCCGAAATCTGCTGCTTGGTCATTGGTCAAAGCATTCACAGTCTTCATATCTTTTGTACGTGTTCCCACCCATCCAAATGGCACTAAGACCAGACCTGAACGAACGCGCCCACCTGATGATTTCACTTGGGCGACCACATCAAGCGACCCACGTTCGTTGAAAACTCTGACTTGATCACCGTCCTGTATACCCCGAGAAGCGGCATCCGAAAGATCAAGTTCGCAATACATTTCACCTTCTGCGTCGCAGTGGTGGGCAAGATGTGAATACGACGAGTTAAGAAAACGCACATGAGTCTTGGGTGACATCAACGAAAGTGGATACATGTCTTGCGAATTGATCCCACCTTGCATCTCATCACCAACTTCGTAGGTCGGTAGTGCTGGCATCCCAACTGCGGGTAGAGAGTGATTGATCAAGGCCGCCTTTCCCGAGGCAGTAGCAAAACCCCCTTGGGCATAAGGCAAAAGGTCTTCTGGTAAAGAGAGACGAACAAAACCGGTGGTACGGAGTTGATCAAGATCCACGTCGTGAAGGGCCGAGGCAATCAGAGATTCGTCATCCTCAAAAAGTTCGGGTTCCGAAAATCCCATTGCAAGGGCCAGACGACGCCATAGTTCCGTGTTGGGAACGCTTTCGCCCAAAGGCTCAATGGCCTTTTCATTCCATCCTAAATACAGGTGACCCCAAGCCGGTACGACATCGACTTGCTCAATTTGCGTACAGGCTGGAAAAATCACGTCTGCATAACGCGCGGTATCAGTCATGAACTGCTCGGAAACCACGGTGAAAAGATCATCACGCTCGAGACCTTGACGAATGAGTTCGGCGTTAGGGGCAGTGACTAAAGGGTTTCCGTTGTACACGAATAATGCTTTCACTGCGGGATCAAGATTGTGATCGTTCAACACTTGACCAATTTCATTCATACTCAATGGGCGCCGTTCTCGACCAGCGCTGAGTGAGTCAACAGTGAAGACTGAATCATCAACGTTCACTGCCGCGTATGACCCGACACTGCGCGCAAAGCCACCACCTTTTTCGCGCCACGCACCAACCAGCATGGGCAGACAAGAAAGAGCACGAAAGAACATCGCACCATGTTGGCGATGTTCAGCACCAATCAGAGTGCGAATAAACGAGGGACGAATAGTCCCATAATCGCGAGCTAAGGATTCAATTTCATCAACTGAAATACCGCATACTTGCGCTGCGCGCAGGGGGGTCCACTCGGTGACTTGAACAGATAATTCATCAAATCCATCGGTGTATTTCTCAAGATAATCGTGATCAACAAGATCGTCGCGAATCAAAATATGCATCATCGCCAACATCAATGCCACGTCCGTGCCAGGCAATGGCTGAACAAAAACATCCGCTGATTCGGCGGTCATCGTCCGTATCGGGTCAATGACTACGACTTTGGCCCCACGAGCTCGCGCCTTTTCGATGAACGGCCATAAGTGGCGATTAGCCAATCTGGTGTTGGTCCCCCACAATAAAATCAGTTGTGAAAATTCGATATCCATCGGATCGCTTGACAAGGGTGATCCCAAAGTCAATGAAGCTCCGGCCTTGGCAGTTGCTCCGCACAGCGAATCAACTTGACGCGACGAACCAATTTTGGCGAAGAATCGGCGATCCAAACTATTCATCTGAATCAGACCTTGAGTTCCCGCCGAACCCCAAGGCATCACCGCTTCACCACCGAAATTATCAATCACGCTATGGATGCCCTCAGCAACGAGTCCTAAGGCCTCATCCCAAGAGATTTGACGGAACTCCCCCGAGCCCTTAGTTCCGTTGCGCGCTAGTGGATACAAGATTCTTTCAGGGCTATATACCCGCTCTAAGAAACGATTGACTTTGGGGCACAGTTCACCCTGTGAAAATGGATGCTCAGAGTTGCCGCGCAACTTCACAGCGACACCGTTTTCGACTGAGACTTCCCAGCCACATGAGTCGGGGCAATCGTGATGACAAGTTCCTAGAACAATGCGTGTCGCAGAAGCCATGTATACAGTCTGCCAGCAAGGGCAATGGGGTGGCTTCAGGTTTATAATAAATGCAGACCAATCAAGGAGAAATAATGCCCAATGAAGCCTTAGACCGTGCCCATATCACTGACCTTCTCTCGCGTTATACATGGGCATTAGTTGATCGCGATTGGCAAGCATGGAAAGAGGTCTTCACTGCTGATGCACATGTCGACTATTCCACCGCTGGTGGTCCAGTCGGCACTCCAAGCGAGGCCGCAGAGACATTCAGCCAGATGCTGAGCATGTTTGATGTGGCGCTCTCAGCTGGCGGCAATGTCGCAATCACTTTTGACAACGAAGACACCGCCAAGGTCCGTTCTGTGTACACCATGACGATGCGTATTCCCGGTGATCAGCCCACCTACATGCAGGCCAGCGGTTGGTATCTTGACACCATTGTGCGCACCGCCGAGGGCTGGAGAATCCACAATCGTTTCGAACACCTCGCATACGTCAAGTAGTCCGCATCATGCCATTACCTTCAAAACGCAATCCGCAAGAACTGGCTCACACACTTGAGGCTTGGTTCACTAAAGAGTTCGGCCACCCTTGCACAATCAGTGATGTCGGCATCCCCGAAGGCACTGGGATGAGCAGTGAAACCTTATTGTTCACGCTTCATCACAACGGGTTAGTTGAACCAGTAGTGACACGTCTCAATCCGGACATGAATGACTGGCCGGTTTTTACGGTCTATGACCTAGCCGCTCAGGCTGGCGCGATGCGCTTGGTCGGTCAACACAGCGATCTTCCCGTTCCCAACATTCGTTTTCTTGAAAACGATGCATCAATTCTCGGCTCACCATTTTTGGTCATGGATCGTGCTTCTGGTCGCGCCTTACCTGATATGCCGCCTTATGTTTTCGGTGGCAGTTACATGGATTCCATGAGCACGGATGAACGTCGCGAACTTGGTCGTCAGGTGGCTCGAGTTCAGGCCCGCATTCACGCCATTGATCTAGAAAAAGCAGCAGCCGCTGGTAGTGACCTCTCATTCCTGCCTTCTCTCCAAGGCGATGCCATTGACCGCTTACTCGCCGAACAGCGCGCCTACTACGACTGGGCTCGCGGTGATTTGCGTTTACCTGTCATTGAACGCGCCTTAGTCTGGCTGGCCGCCCACAAGCCACAGAACCCTGGACCCACCGTGATCAACTGGGGAGACGCTCGTCCCGGAAACATTTTGTTTGATGGGCTCACACCGACGGCGGTCCTGGATTGGGAAATGGTCAACGCTGGCCCAGCTGGAGTTGATGTTGGTTGGATGATATTCATGCACCAATTCTTTCAGTCATTAGCCGACGTTTTCGAAATGCCAGGATTCCCCGAATTCTGCCAGCCTGCCGACATCATTGAGGCTTATGAAAGTGCAGGCGGGCAACATATCGAGGACCTTCAGTGGTACATCGTCTACGCAAGTTTGCGCTTTGCCGCAGTTGCTATTCGAACTTCGCTTCGCGGCGTCGCCTACGCCGAGCGCGAAATGCCAGATGATCCCGAAGATCTGATTATGCACAAGGCCATGCTCTACGCCCACATCAGTTAACTACGTCAGTTAACTACGTCTGTTAACTACGTCAGTGAACTGCGTCAGTTAGGACTTGAGTAACTCTGGACGCATTGTGGCGATCTGACGACGTATACCCTCACGCCAATCAATGGTTGTGCTGAAGCCAAGGTCACGGAGTTTGCTGACATCGGGAACGATGGAAGCAATGGTCGCCGTGGTCGGTGCAAATGTTGGAGTCAAACCGGTGAGTCGCCCCATCTCCTCGGACCAATCTTCAATGGACACAACCTGATCGCCGCCCCAGTTGACGATCTCTGCTGGCGTGGCAGCTAGTGATAACAGATACGGAATACTTCGAGCGATATCAGTCGCGTGAATCGGCGTGTAATCAGTGGGTTGATCCACATGCACTGGAATCGCAATGTTGCGCTCCATCATCATCAAATGAAATGACATCCAGCCGTAGGTATCGCCATAGGGCACATTCAAACGCGCAATCACTGTCGGAACGCCCAAACGTTTTGCGGTGTGCTGCACCAAAACCTCACCAGCGATCTTGGAGATGCTGTATGTCGGCATACCTGGCATTGGGCGATGACTATCACCCAACAGGTCAGTCTCTCGACGAGGTACCCCGTGCTTGGGCTCATACACCGCAGTCGACGAACAATGGAAAAAAGTTAAGTTGTCGCTACGTTGCGCAGCCGTTTCCATTAAGTCCGCGCTGCCATGAGCATTTGCGGCGAAAGCTTCAGCAAAGTTGTTGCTCTTGGCCACCGCAAAATGCAATACCAAATCGAGATCTGCCGGGACTTCGTCAAGTCGACCATTCTCGAGATCAATGCTCACCGTTTGGACACCTTTGTCATGCCATGGCTGACGCTGCGCAGGATCATTAAAGCGTGCCGCCCCATACACCGTGTTACCGGCACTAGCGAGTGATTCAGCCAATGGTCCAGCGACCCAACCTGTCACACCAGTGACCAAAATCTTGCGCCCTGTGATTGCTGCGATACTCATTTCACTACCACAACTGATCGGTGTAGGTGTCCGTGCCAAACACGGTGTTCTTAAATGGGCTTGTCCACAAATGAGTGGCTAACCCACTGGCATTTAAGTCAGCGCCAAAGCGTGCGTAACCTTCGCTCCACTGCGCTGCTGGATCGTGATCAAGAAAATGAATCTGCATAAAACGCTGCTCGGCCTTAGGTACTCGGGGTACATCTGGTGGGGCATCATCTAACAGTGGCAACAATGTCGAGTAGTTGAAAACATCTGGACCCCATGAAGACTCAAAGGCTTTAGGCGCCCAACGATTTTTCATCCACTCGCCCATTTGCTCGTGCGTCACGCCATCTTTCAATTCGCCAACATTGACCACGATGCCGGGATAACCGCGATCAAGGGCGAGTTCAATATTCGTCGTCGTATCAGTACGTGTCATCGACCATGCGTTGTTATACAACTGGGTGTGAATATGGGTTCGCTCACCGAACATTCGCCCCGTGGCATGAAGATTCTTGACCGTGTCGACGCTCCAACGATTCCAATCGTCGTGGTGACCCTTGAGAACCCAATAGATGGCCAGATAGGAACCGGACATTGGATCTGGAGTCATCGGCGAATCAATGGGATACCGCAAAGCCTTGAGATCTTTCGTTGAGACAAATCGATCACCAGCAAATGAGTACGCCCCCACCAAAACGCCGCCATAAAAATGATCCCGCTCATACCAACGGTTGTATTCGACTTCATGACCTTTGGTTGGCTCCACCATGGTGAACAACAGTGTTCCAAGTTCAATCGGGTATTTCTTCATAACTCCCCCTCTAGCGCAACTGATTGCAATGTAACCCCAACTCTAGATGTTTCTGACGCAGAGTCAGAAACCCAAGCCGTGGGAAGGGAACTACTCCCCAAATGGGGATGATGCGAAATTTGCCAACAAACCATGCGTCATCTCCCGTCAGGCGAGTGCCACCCATACACAGTCACATAACAACACTCAAGCCCTATCTCTCAAAAATATTTTTTTGTTCGTTTCGCCGAAGGCGAAGCCAACAAAAAAATAGATAAATAGTTAAAAAGCCCGCACGGGACGGACGCGGTACATGAGGTACTCGTCGTTGCCGTACTGATCGCCGTAGACGAAATACTGGTACCACGCGTAGTCGCCGTCGTACTCAGAAGAACTCCAATAGCCGCTAGTAGAAAAACCACCCCGCAATATCCCACCCGTACAGACTGTGGTAGCACCCGCGGCCTGACCAGTGTTGCGGGCATATTTACACACCTCGTTCAACTCATCCTTAGAAGGCAAAAACCAGTCGGACGCTGTCGCTGTTGTGTAGGCAT
>CAMAYS010000013.1:0-25013 GCA_945862545.1 Bifidobacterium breve
CAACGGTGGATGCCTTGGCGCCAAGAACCGATGAAGGACGTGGGCGACTGCGAAAAGCCACGGGGAGCTGTCTACCTAGCTTCGATCCGTGGATGTCCGAATGGGGAAACCCAGCACTCGTCATGGAGTGTTACCCTGGTCTGAATACATAGGGCCAGTGGAGGGAACCAGGGGAATTGAAACATCTCAGTACCCTGAGGAAAGGAAAGCAACCGCGATTCCCCTAGTAGCGGCGAGCGAAGAGGGAAGAGACTAAACCGTGTCAGTGTCAAGCCTGGTGGCGTTGCTGACGCGGGGTCGTGGGACCACTAGTGAGAACACCAGATCTCACACAGAGTTACCAAGCAGCCGTGTATAAGAATCGTCTGGAAAGTCGAGCCATAGTGGGTAATAGCCCCGTATTTTAAACATGAGCAGCCTCTGAGTGTTATCCCAAGTAGCGCCGGGACCGTGAAAACCGGCGTGAATCTGTGAGGACCACCTCATAAGTCTAAGTATTCCTTGGCGACCGATAGTGAACCAGTACCGTGAGGGAAAGGTGAAAAGCACCCCGGGAGGGGAGTGAAATAGTACCTGAAACCGTTGATGTACAAACAGTCAAAGTGTCGTCGGCGTAAGCCGGCCACGATGGCGTGCCTTTTGAAGAATGAGCCTGCGAGTTATGGTATGTGGCAAGGTTAACCCGTTGAGGGGGAGCCGGAGCGAAAGCGAGTCTGAATAGGGCGTTCAGTCGCATGCTATAGACCCGAAGCCGAGTGATCTATCCATGGTCAGGGTGAAGCTGGGGTAAGACCTAGTGGAGGCCCGAACACACGTCAGTTGAAAATGGCGGTGATGAACTGTGGATAGGGGTGAAAGGCCAAACAAACTCGGTGATAGCTGGTTCTCCTCGAAATGCATTTAGGTGCAGCGTCGTGCGTTCAGTATCGGAGGTAGAGCACTGGATGGGTACGGGGGCCTACAAGCCTACCAACCCCAGCCAAACTCCGAATGCCGATACTCCAGAGCACGGCAGTGAGACCACGGGGGATGAGCTTCGTTGGTCGAAAGGGAAACAGCCCAGATCATCAGCTAAGGCCCCTAATTCAGGACTAAGTGGAAAACGATGTGGGACCGCGAAGACAGCCAGGAGGTTGGCTCAGAAGCAGCCACCCTTAAAAGAGTGCGTAACAGCTCACTGGTCGAGTGGTCCTGCGCGGACAATTTAACGGGGCTCAAGTCCTGAGCCGAAGCTATGGGCTTCTACGTAAGTAGGAGCGGTAGAGGAGCGTCGATGGTGCAGTGAAGCTTCGGAGGAATCCGGGGTGGAGCGCCATCGAGTGAGAATGCAGGCATGAGTAGCGAGAGAGGGGTGAGAAACCCCTCCGCCGAAAGCCCAAGGGTTCCTGGGGAAGGCTAATCCTCCCAGGGTGAGTCGGGAGCTAAGGCGAGGCCGCAAGGCGTAGTCGATGCACAACTGGTTGATATTCCAGTACCACCGTAATCGCGTCCAGCCCAAAATTGGCGACGTGGGGGCTGTCTTCGGACGATCCCATCTAGCTGGTGGCGGGTAACTGAAGGGGGACGCAGGAAGATAGGTGAACCGGAGCGATGGTTGTCTCCGGGTAAGCGTGTAGGAGGACCCCGATGAGAGTTGGGGTCATGAACTCTGAGGCGTGATGCCGAGCCGTTACAGGCGAAGTCACTGATTCTATGCTGCCAAGAAAATCCCAGCAGTGAGTTATTACGGTGCCCGTACCCCAAACCGACACAGGTGGGCGGGTAGAGAATACCAAGGCGATCGGGAGAACTATAGTTAAGGAACTCGGCAAATTACCTCCGTAACTTCGGAAGAAGGAGGACCCCATTAGCGTGAAGGACATACGTCCGGAGCGTGAGGGGGTGGCACAGACCAGGGGGTAGCGACTGTTTACCAAAAACACAGCAGCGTGCGAAGCCGCAAGGCGCTGTATACGCTGTGACGCCTGCCCAATGCTGGAAGGTCACGGGGAACGGTTAGTCGAAAGGCGAAGCTGTGAACCTAAGCCCCAGTGAATGGCGGCCGTAACTATAACGGTCCTAAGGTAGCGAAATTCCTTGTCGGGTAAGTTCCGACCTGCACGAATGGCGTAACGACTTCCCCACTGTCTCAACTATAGACCCGGCGAAATTGAAGTACGAGTAAAGATGCTCGTTAGCTGCGGAAGGACGAAAAGACCCCATGGACCTTTACTACAACTTGATATTGAGCTTTGTCCTGCATTGTGTAGGATAGGTGGGAGACTTGGAAGCGGTGGCGCTAGTCATCGTGGAGTCACTGTTGAAATACCACCCTGTGTATGACGGGGCTCTAACCTGGGTCCATTAACTGGATCAGGAACAGTGTCAGGCGGGTAGTTTGACTGGGGCGGTCGCCTCCTAAAATGTAACGGAGGCGCCCAAAGGTTCCCTCAGGCTGGTTGGCAATCAGCCGTCGAGTGCAATGGCACAAGGGAGCTTGACTGCGAGACTGACAGGTCAAGCAGGCGCGAAAGCGGGGCATAGTGACCCGGCCATGGCTTGTGGAAGCGTGGTCGCTCAACGGATAAAAGGTACCCTGGGGATAACAGGCTAATCTTTCCCAAGAGTCCATATCGACGGAAAGGTTTGGCACCTCGATGTCGGCTCATCGCATCCTGGGGCTGAAGCAGGTCCCAAGGGTTGGGCTGTTCGCCCATTAAAGCGGTACGTGAGCTGGGTTCAGAACGTCGTGAGACAGTTCGGTCTCTATCCTCCGCAGCCGAAGGAATTTTGAGGAAATCTGTCCCTAGTACGAGAGGACCGGGATGGACGTAGCTCTGGTGTGTCTGTTGTCCTGCCAAGGGCACGGCAGATTAGCCACCTACGGACGGGATAACCGCTGAAAGCATCTAAGCGGGAAGCCCTTTCCAAGATGAGAATTCCCATGCGGTAACGCAGTAAGGCCCGTGACGAGACCATCACGTTGATAGGCCGGAGGTGGAAGAGTGGTAACACTCGTAGCCGACCGGTACTAATCGGCCGAGGGCTTAATTAACAGCTCGCGCTTGCTCTGGAGTACTCGGGGAACACCCCGTTTGACAACAGATTTCTGGTGGCCATAGCGGCGGAGAAACACCCGTTCCCATTTCGAACACGGAAGTTAAGCCCGCCAGCGCCGATGGTACTTGGAGGTAGACCTCCTGGGAGAGTAGGTCGCTGCCAGAATTTTTCTAAGAAAGACCCTCACTGATTTATCAGTGGGGGTCTTTTGCATTCTCCTGAACTTTCAGCGACGAAACGCATTGGCAACGCCTAGCCTTGTCTAAATGCCTGAACGCCCCAATTTTGATCGCCGTCCCGATTCGCGAGGCGATTCGCGTGGCGGATCGCGTTCAGGACCCCCAAGATCAGGCGGTTCTGGTGCTGGGCGACCACCTGGCCCTCGTCCGAGTCGACCAAGCGGTCCTCGTGATGATGACCGCTCGCCACGTCGGGATGACCGGGGTGCGTCTGGTGACCGTGCGCCTCGTCGTGATTTTGGTGATCGTGCTCCTCGTCGGGATGACCGGGGTGCGTCTGGTGATCGGGCTCCTCGTCGTGATGACCGAGGTGGTTCTGATGATCGTGCGCCTCGTCGTGATTTTGGTGATCGGGCTCCTCGTCGTGATGATCGGGGTTCTGATGACCGGGCCCCACGTCGCTACGGAACAGACTCCCGCTCAGGCGGTTCTGGTGCTGGGCGGCCACCTGGCCCTCGTCCAAGTCGACCAAGTGGTCCTCGTGACGATGATCGGGCCCCACGTCGCGATTTTGGGGATCGTGCGCCGCGTCGGGATGATCGGGGTTCGGATGACCGTGCGCCACGTCGCGATTTTGGTGATCGTGCGCCGCGTCGGGATGACCGGGATGCTTCTGGTGATCGGGCTCCGCGACGTGATTTTGGTGACCGTGCGCCGCGTCGGGATGATCGGGGTGCCACTGGTGACCGTGCTCCGCGTCGAGATTTTGGTGATCGTGCTCCTCGTCGTGATGATCGCGGTGGTTCGGATGATCGGGCCCCGCGTCGCTACGGCGCTGGCGCTGGTCGGCCGTCTGGTCCGCGACGTGATGACAGTCGTGATGGTGGGCGACGTAGTGGTCCCCGTAAAGAAGACTTTGCTCCCCGCGAGCCGCGTAATGAGGCCGAGCGCAGGCGTGCAGCAGTTCGTGCCCGAGGTGGTGGTGCCGTTCGTAAGGATTTAGAGCAAACTCCAGTATCGCGTGAGCCCGAATCGTGGATTGACGAGGGTCCCGTGGAAGGTACCGGTGTTCAGCCCGCCGCAGGCAACCGCAAGGGTGTAGCTCCGCGTCGCAATGTGTCGGCGCGAGTGAAAGATGAGATCGAACTTGATCCGCAGGTGAAAGCCGATGTGGCCAAGATTCTTGAGCCACGCCGAGCCGTCCGACTGAGTGAACGCTTGAAACTTGCTCAGGTCGCTCTTGAACGTGAGCGTTATTCGGAAGCTAAGCGCATTGCCAAGTCCTTGACTAAAGAGCTTTCGGGTGTGGCAGCAGTGCACGAAGTCATCGGTCTTGCGAGTTATCGCATGGGTCATTGGCGCGATGCCACGGCAGCCTTGGAATTGGCACGCTCGTTGCGGATCCGCACCGAAGATATGCCTGTTTTAGCGGACTGCTATCGTGCCCAACGTCGTTGGAGCGATTGTGATGCGGTGTGGGCTGAACTCAAAGAGTTGTCGCCGTCACCAGAAGTCATGGCCGAAGGCCGAATGGTGGTGGCCGGTTCGTTGGCAGATCGTGGCGAATTGAAAGATGCCATTGATTTAATGTTGCGGGTCGTTGAGATTCCGCGGCGTGTTCACGAGCATCATCTCAAGCAGTGGTATGTGCTGGGGGACTTGTATGACCGTGCCGGCAATGTGCAAAAGGCCCGTGAGTTCTTTCAACGTGTGGCGTTACATGACACCGAATTCGCCGATGTTTCGGAGCGTCTCAAAGCCCTCTGACGTGCGTTGGGATGACCTCGGCGCGCTGAACTACGCTGACAGGGTCGGTCGCCCCGCAGGTGGCGCAGTTCTACATGAAGGGTTAAGCGAAAATGCACCAAGAACAGTTGGCTCGGATGCGAGATGGTGAAGGTTTCATCGCCGCATTAGATCAAAGCGGCGGAAGTTCACCCAAGGCACTCAGCCTGTATGGCATTGCTGAATCCGAATACTCCGGTGATGCCGAGATGTTTGATCTGATTCACGCCATGCGTACTCGCATGGTCACTAGTCCAGCCTTTAGCGGTCGACGGATCTTGGGAGCCATCCTTTTTGAAGGCACCATGGATCGCGATATTGACGGTCTTGGCAGCGCAGAATATCTATGGAGTAAAAAAGGTGTTGTACCTTTTCTCAAAATTGATAAAGGTCTCGCTGACGAACTTGACGGGGTGCAGGTCATGAAGCCGATGCCTGATCTTGATGCCCTGTTGGCCAAAGGCGCCAGTAAGGGAATTTTCGGAACCAAGATGCGTTCGGTCATCAAATCCGCTAATCAGGTCGGAATCGACGCCGTTGTTGCTCAGCAGTTCGCAGTTGGCCGCCAGATCTTGGCAGCCGGTTTGGTGCCGATCATTGAACCCGAAGTTGATATCAACAGCACTAGCAAAGGCGTAGCAGAAATCATGTTGAAGGCTGCCTTGTTGCGCGAACTTGATGCACAAAGTGCAGATCAGCCCGTGCTCTTGAAGTTGACCCTGCCCGAAGTGGACGATTTTTATCTTGAACTCGTACGGCACCCGAGCGTTTTGCGTGTCGTGGCTCTCTCTGGCGGCTACAGCCGTGAAGAATCCAATCGCCGCTTGAGCAAAAACCATGGTGTCATCGCCAGTTTCTCGCGCGCTCTGACCGAAGGACTTTCGGCTCAGCAGAGTGATGCTGAGTTCAATGTGGTTTTTGATTCCACGATTCAAGAAATCTGCGACGCCTCCAACACCTGAGGCCAATGTAGGTTCAGTCGAGCGGTCGCAGCACCAAACCGGTGCGCAACTTCGGCGTAAAGAAAGTTGATTTCGGGGGCATCAATAGACCTTCGTCGGCGGTGCGGCGAATCTCGGCCACAGTCACTGGCCGGATGAGTACACCAGCGTTGGCTTGGCTTGCCGCGACAATGTCGACGATGTGACTCACTCCATGTTGATAGGTGACTTCGTGGGACACGTTAGTGAGGCAATGTTCGAGCCGTGCCCCATCAAGATCGCGCACACCAACAAACATCTCTGCTCGAGGCAACATGAACTGACCCGTTCCATCCATATTGACTAGTACTAACGCTCCGCGCTCGTGCATCTCATGAGTGATAGTTGGGGTGACCGCCAGTGAGGGCGAGAGCACGAAATACTTTTCTAATGCTTGCCGAAGGTTCTCGTACGAAATCTCTGAATACAGCCGATGGATTGCTTCCACGCTGAGTTGCTCTTCAATAAGTTCACCAACATAAGTCATCGTCAGTTCGGCCGAACCATGACTGCCCGTATCGGTGACGCGCTGTTCATCGCGAAATGTACGACTAATGGCGTAACGGTGATGCCCGTCAGCAATAACGACTTCATGAGAACCCACAGCAGCCGAAATATCAGCCACCCTTTGTGGATCATCAACGCGTTCAACGCTGTGGAGCACGCCTTCTGTAGTCATTGAACCCACAAGTTGTCCGGGTGCGCGCAACAATTCGGTGAGCCCAGGAGTGAGTGAAAGTCCCCACACTGGTGACAGGTTGGCCAGCGTGGAGCGCGTCAAATCAAGTCGATCTGTTTTTGCTTTAGGAGTGGTGCGTTCGTGGGGGAGAACTCCACCCGCGCCCTCGTCGACGACCTCCAAAGCACCAATGACTCCGACCGTTGTCCGTTCGACTCCGGCTTCGTCGGTGAATGTCATCCGATAAATAGTGAACGAGGCAGTCTCATCGCGAACCAAGACACCTTGTTCAACCCAACTCTGTAAAACTCGTCCCGCCTGGTCATAGCGACCTGGGCCATCATCTTCTAAGGGAACATCAATATGCACAATGTTGTGCGGGTGTGAGGCGTTGAGAGTGGCGATATCCGTCGGCGACAACACGTCGTATGGCGGAGCAGCAACCTGATTCAGTAACTCTGGTTGGCTGGGTGAAACTGGATAACGCAGAGCGCGAAAGGGTTCAAAACGGGGCACCCCTCTACAATGCCATGTGTGGCTGGACTGAGACATGGCAAGATCGCATAGCGATGCGTAATTTTCATAAATTTCCGATTCTCTGCGACCTTGACGGTGTGATTTGGTTGGCTCATCAGGGCATCGCAGGTTCGGCTGAGGCAGTCGAGCGGTTTCGTCAAGCCGGCCATCGAGTGTTGTTCGTGACCAACAATTCTTGGTCAACTCAAGAAGAACAAGTAGCGGCCCTCGCCGATGTTGGTATCGGCGCTGCTGGCGACATCGTCACCTCTGCCATGGCGGGGGCAAGTTTGGTGCAAGCGGGTCAAAGAGTTCTGGTCTGTGGCGGTCTAGGGATTGAGCAGGCGCTGCAAAATGTGGGAGCGGACATCGTGCGTTATGCCGACTGCTTGGCAAGTAAGAACGACGAGATTCTGCACGGCATTGACATCGTGATGGTCGGCTTTCATCGCTGGTTCGATTATGAGGTCATGCGCCGCGCGTCTTTGGCAATTAGTCGCGGGGCGCTTCTCATTGGCACCAATGACGATGCCACGTACCCGACGCCGAGCGGGCCCATTCCGGGCGGTGGAAGCATTCTCGCAGCCATTGCCACTGCATCGGGTGCGCAACCGATGATCGCTGGTAAGCCACATCAGGCCATGGCCGATGTTGTCACCGAACTTCTCGGCAATGTTGATCAGTCGGCCATTATGGTCGGTGATCGACCCTCAACCGACGGCAAATTTGCGCAGACTCTGGGCTGCCGTTTTGCTTTGGTGCGATCGGGGGTCACTCTTGCGTCAATGTCACCAGCGACCGATAGCGAATTCTTTGCTGGGGTTACTCTTGACTTTGATGTTGCCGATCTATCAGCAGTTGCTGACGAAGTGCTGTAAAAGTCACTGACTACGAATCTCGGCTTTGTGAGACAATGAGTACGCTGAGGGCATGGCAAAGAAACCCAGCACTATGGAGTCAATAAAAAAGCTGATTGAGTCAATGTCACCCATGACTCCTCAGGCCACGGAAAAACTCGTCAAGGAGATGGGCAAGGTCGGTGATCAGGGTCGTCGCCAGGCCGAAAAAATCGTCAGCGAGATGATGCAAGCGAAGAGTAAATCCTCTCAGTATTTCTCGGCGGCTGTAGAGCGAGAAGTTGCAAAACAATTAGGCGAGGTGAATACCCGACTTGCAATGTTAGAAAAAGAGATTGAGCAACTGTCGGGGGCTGCACCTGCGAAAAAAACGCCAGTAAAGAAAGCCGCTGCGAAAAAAGCGCCAGTGAAGAAGGCCGCTACGAAGAAAGTCGCAGCGAAGAAGGCACCCGCCAAGAAGGCCCCGACTAGATAATCATGTCGCGTCGTCAACGACTCGATGCCGAACTTGTGCGACGACAGTTAGTCGTGAGTCGTAGAGAAGCCGCAGAACTGATTGATTCTGGCAGGGTTTTAGTCAATGGTGCCGTGGCCTCGAAGGTCGCTCATCAAGTGGATCCCAGCGATGCCCTTCTGGTGAGTGGACCACCGGCGCGTTTCGTGAGTCGTGGTGGAGAAAAACTTGACGGCGCGCTTGAGGGCTATGGCATTGATGTCACTGGTCGTCGAGTCTTGGATGCTGGGGCGTCAACGGGTGGCTTTAGTGACTGCTTATTGCAGCGTGGAGCAGGCCATGTGGTCGCTCTTGATGTGGGGCACGGACAGTTACATCCCAAGATCCGCGACGATGAGCGTGTCACGGTGTTCGAGCGTTTCAACGTGCGCGACATGACTGCCGATGACATCGGTGGTCGAGTGACCTGCGTCGTCGCCGATTTGTCTTTCATTTCGCTCACACTTGTTGTGCCCTCTTTGGTGGGCGTATGCGAAATAGGGAGTGACTTGGTGTTATTGGTAAAGCCACAATTTGAGGTCGGTCGGCGCGAGGTTTCCAAGGGTCGGGGAATCATTTCTGATCCAGATTTGCACGAGGCGGCGTGTTTGGCTGTTCGGGAATCATGTGAACAGGCTGGGGCGCAGGTTCACGGGGTGATGCTTTCCCCCTTAACTGGGGCTGAGGGCAATAAAGAGTTCCTGTTACATGCCACCGTGCGTGCGAAGATGTCAGCATGACTAGTCACGCCTCAACCCACCTCAAGGTCGTGATCGTCGGTCATTCTGAGCGTCCCGAGGCCTCAATGGTGGCGCGGCGTGCTGTCGAATGGTTACTCGCCCACGATCACCAAGCACTTGCTTGTCCCGATGACGCCGACGCTTTAGGTCTTACTGACGTCACAATTCTCGACGATCCCACGCCAGGCGCCGATCTGGTGCTGAGTGTCGGCGGTGATGGCACCATGTTGCGGTGCGTGACAATGTTGAATGGGGCGCAGGTCCCCGTCCTTGGAATCAATGTTGGTCACTTGGGCTATTTGGCCGAAGTAGAACCCGAGCAGATGCTGACCTCGTTGGAGAGATTTTGTGCGGGCGATTATGAGATTGAAAAACGTCTCGTGCTTGATGTCACGGGTAGTAATCAAGATGGTGCGCCCGTTGTCTGGCGGGCACTCAATGAGGCGTCGATTGAAAAGATGCACACTGGTCAAACCGTACGGTTAGCGGTGAGCATCGATGGGGTTGCGTTCACCACCTTTCAAGCCGATGGTTTATTAGTGGCAACTCCCACGGGGTCCACGGCTTATTCGCTGTCAGCTCGTGGCCCGGTCGTTTCGCCGACATTGGAAGCCTTGCTGCTCACGCCTTTGGCTCCCCATATGTTGTTTGATCGTTCGTTGGTTTTGGGACCTCGCGAAGTCGTGCGCATTGAAGTTGTTGGACCTCGACCCGTGGGATTGGCCGTTGACGGTCAAGAAGTGCAGATTCTGCATGCTGGCGAGTCGATCAGTTGTGCCGCATCCTCGCAGCCTGCGTTGTTTGTGCGGATGAAACCCCAGCGTTTCCATCAGATTCTTAAATCTAAATTTGGTTTGTCAGACCGCTGAACTAGGTTGCGGGACATCTATGTTGCTTGAACTACATATCGAAGATCTTGGGATTATCGATCGACTTGATCTGGTCTTTGGCGCGGGTCTGACGGTTTTCACTGGCGAAACTGGTGCTGGAAAAACGATGTTGGTGGAAGCGATCAGTCTGTTGGTTGGCGGGCGCGCCGATACTGGACGGATTCGTACGGGAGCGCTCGAGACTCGCGTTGAAGGTCGTTTCGTCACAGGTGACGAAGAAGTGGTGTTATGTCGAGTCGTCCCAGCCGATGGCCGTTCACGTGCTTATGTCAATGGTCGTCTGGCGACTGTCACTCAATTGGCCGAACTTGGGCAAAAACTGGTTGACCTCCACGGGCAACATACTCACCAAAGTCTGCTCTCGGCTTCTGTGCAAAGGGCGGCCTTGGACGAATTCGCGCGTACCGATCTTCAGCCTTTGCGCGAGGCCCGAGCCCGGCTCACCGAAATTGATGCATCTCTGGCCGCCCTCGGTGGAGACACCAGGGTCCGCGCTCGCGAAATCGATCTCCTGCGATTCCAAGTTGAAGAAATTCTCGGTGCTGGCGTCAGCGATCCAGCCGAGGAGACGAATCTGGAGATCGAAGAAGATGTTTTGGCAGATGCCACTGCTCATCGCCACGCCGCCCAAGCCAGTGTCGAGGCGATTAACGAAGATGGTGGCGCACTTGACCTACTGGGGAGCGCTATCTCAGCGCTACAACACAGAGCTCCTTTTGAGGCCGAAGTCATGCGTCTCAGGGACCTCATCGCCGAAATAGCCGATGCCAGTGGGCGCATTCGCCACATCGGGGAGGCTTGTGAGGACGATCCCGAGCGTCTGAGTGAAGTCCGCGAGAGACGCCAAAGCCTGCGTGAATTGCGGCGCAAGTACGGCGAGTCGCTGACCGATGTCCTTGCCTACCTAGATGAGTCCCGGGCTCGCCTTGAAGAGTTGGAATCATTTGAAGTACGAGTTGAGGCACTAGAGATGCAACGCCTGACCGTGGCTCGAAGCGAGCGCAGTGCCGCAAAAGCCGTGGCCACAGTACGGCAAGCGGCAGCACCCGCTCTCGGCAAGGCAATCACCTCACATCTTGGGGGTCTTGCCATGGAACGAGCAGTCGTGGAAATAGTGGTGGCTGGTGACGACCCCGCCGACGAGGTCCTGATGATGTTGACCGCCAACCCGGGCACGCCACCCGCTCCGTTGAGCAAGATTGCCTCGGGCGGCGAATTGGCGCGCACCATGTTGGCGATTCGCCTAGTCCTGACCCAAGGTCCACCCGTTCTAGTCTTCGATGAGGTGGACGCTGGAATCGGTGGAGCGGCAGCCAACTCAATGGCCGCCAGTTTGGCGCGGTTGGCAAAACTGCATCAAATTTTTGTCGTCACTCACCTTGCTCAAGTGGCAGCAGTAGCCGACCAGCAAGTTGCAGTGAGCAAGGAAGTCGTGACTCGGTCGGGTAGCGAGGTCACCATCGCCAGTGCCAGTCCAGTGGCTGGATCGCAACGCGTTGACGAGATTGCGCGCATGTTGTCTGGTCGGCCCGATAGTGCGGCCGCTCGTCGTCACGCCAAAGAACTTTTAGAATCTTCATCAATAACTCCATAATCTTGTGGAAGGTGCGCGCATTGAGGTCATAAAGATGTAAGATTGTCTCCCGTAGTTGGTGTACCAATCGGGAGGTCAGAATGCCTAAGCACATCTTCGTAACTGGAGGTGTCGCCAGTTCTTTAGGAAAGGGTTTGACCGCTTCTTCTCTTGGACGACTGTTGAAACTTCGTGGCTTGCGGGTCACCATGCAAAAACTGGATCCGTACATCAACGTTGATCCAGGCACCATGAATCCTTTTGAACATGGCGAAGTTTTTGTCACCGATGACGGTGGTGAAACCGACCTTGACCTCGGGCACTATGAGCGCTTCATCGACGAAAATCTCTCGCGCAATTCGAACGCCACAACGGGCTCGATTTATCAAGCTGTCTTAGCAGCCGAACGTCGTGGGGATTATCTCGGCAAGACGGTACAAGTCATTCCACACATCACCGACGAGATCAAGCGTCGTATCCGCCGGATGGCGACTGAAGATGTTGATATCGTCATCACCGAAGTCGGCGGAACCGTCGGCGACATCGAAATTCTCCCATTTTTAGAGGCTATTCGTCAGTTCCGCAAGGAAGCCGGGCGGGACAATGTGTGCTACATCCATGTCACTTTGGTGCCTTTTATTGGCCCATCTGGTGAGCAAAAGACCAAGCCCACGCAACACTCAGTCACTGAACTGCGTAGTCGCGGCATCCAGCCTGATGTGATTGTCTGTCGCAGCGAAGAACCTTTGAGTGCGAGTTTGAAACGCAAGATTTCTAATCTTTGCGACGTTGATGAGCGGGCAGTTGTCAATGCTGCTGACGTGCGAAATATTTATGAGTTGCCCCTCGTCTTGCATGAGGAAGGTCTTGATACCGTTATCTGCGAAACTCTGCGTATTGAGGCTCCCATTGATTTGTCATCATGGCAAGTTCTTGTTGACAAGGTTGATAATGCGACCAAGCCTGTGCGCATCGGACTCATTGGTAAGTACATCGAACTGCACGACGCTTACTTGTCGGTTGTGGAAAGCATCAAACACGCCGGCTTCGATCACGGTGCAAACGTAGAAATTGATTGGATCCAAGCCGAAGAAGTGGAAGGACTATTAGCTCAAGGTCGACTATCAGATCTTGACGGGATTGTCATTCCTGGTGGATTTGGTATTCGTGGTGTCGAAGGAAAAATAGCGGCAGCTGGATTCGCTCGTGATAATAATCTTCCTTGTCTCGGTCTGTGTCTCGGTATGCAAGTCATGACAATTGAATATGCGCGTCATGTTCTTGGAATGTCGGACGCTCACTCCACTGAATTTGATCCCACGACAAAACATCCTGTGATTGACATTATGAATGATCAGCGTGACATCACCGATAAGGGTGGAACGATGCGACTCGGTGCGTATTACGCGGTTCTACAACCAGGTTCTCAAGTGGCGCAGGCCTACGGTGAGGCAGTAGTAAGTGAGCGTCATCGCCATCGCTATGAGTTCAATAGCCAATATCGCACACGCTTTGAGGCATCTGGCTTCGTCTGCAGCGGCACCTCGCCAGACAAGCGTCTGGTTGAGTTTATTGAACTAACTGGTCACCCATTTTGGGTGGGAACGCAGGCTCATCCCGAGTTCAAGAGTCGTCCAGACCGGCCGCACCCGCTATTTCGCGAGATGATTGGTGCCGCTTTGGAATATCGCGCTCATCATCGCTCTGAGGCAATTGGTACCGACGAACAGCATTCAGAGGCACGCTCCGCCTGAGCGGATCATGGGATCTTTCCAACATCTGGGAGACCAGCTTATTCATTCTGGGTATATCTGGAATGTGGTTGTCGGTGAGTTTGTGGCTCCGAATGGAGAAACGTTCACCCGTGACATTGTGCGCTCGCCGGGAGCCGTTGCGGTCGTCCCCATCCGCTATGACGATCAAGGTGTGCCACTGGTGATCTTGCTCAAGCAGTTTCGTGCGGCTTTCAATGCAGTGATTATTGAAGTCCCTGCGGGCATGCGTGATGTGCCTGGAGAATTGCCTGAAGAAACCGCGCTTCGCGAATTGATTGAAGAGACGGGTTTTTCCGCCGAAAAAATGGAACTCTTGCATCGCTTTTATCCTTCGACGGGGATGACTGATTCAGTTCTGCATGTGTACCTTGCCACCGGATTAACAGAAGTTGGTCGCCAGACCCACGGACCTGAAGAAGACCATATGGAGGTTTTTGAAATTCCTTTAGCGCTCGCTGTCGGCATGGTGGTCAGTGGGGAGATTGCGGACGCTAAATCAACGATTGGTTTGTTACTCGCAGAGCGCCGATTGAACGCTCTTGATGTAGCGGCACCTTGAGACGGGCATTGTGGATATAACAGAATCGCTGCCCCTTGAAGTTGAAGAATTTCTTCTCTGGATGTTGGCTGAGCGAGGTCGTTCAAAAAATACTTTGTCGGCTTACCGTCTTGATCTGACGAATTATTGCGATTGGTTAGTCGCAAAGAAAATGGATTTGGCAACCGTGCAAGCACGAGACATTGATGCGTATGTAGCCCTACAACGTAGTTCGGGTGCTGCCCCTTCAAGTGTGGCGCGACGCATGGCAGCCGTGCGAATGATGCACCGCTTTCTGTTAGCCGAAGGAACTCGCGGCGACGACCCAACAGCAGATTTTGATGGGGTGAAGGTTCCGACTGGTATTCCTAAACCTTTGAGCGAAGAAGAAGTTGAGAGTCTCTTGGCTGCAGTCGTCGGTGAAAGTTCTGTGGCTTTGAGAGATCGTGCCTTATTGGAGTTGTTATATGCCACAGGGGCGCGCATCTCGGAGATTTGTGGACTCTCCATTGGTGATATCGATCTTGATGGGGGACTAGTTCGCTTGTATGGCAAGGGTTCCAAGGAGCGTTTGGTGCCTGTGGGCCGATGCGCCCGTGAGGCCGTTGACCGGTGGTTGCAGCAAGGTCGCATAGAAATGACGCCAAAGCGTTGGCTTCGGCGTGAAGATTCAGAGGCAATCTTTTTGAATATGCGGGGCGGGCGACTGGGGCGTCAAGCCGCATGGGCGGTGGTTGCTCGTGCCGGTGAGAAGGCGGGCCTGAAGAGCGTGTTGTCACCTCACGTATTGCGTCACTCTTGTGCCACGCACATGCTTGACCATGGTGCCGATCTGCGCATCGTGCAAGAAATGTTGGGTCACGTCTCCATCTCGACGACGCAGATCTATACCAGCGTTTCACAGGAACGTTTATTGGATCAATATCGCTCGGCACATCCACGAGCTCAAGTTTCGCGCGGGAGTTGACAGTGGTGTCTAGATCATCGACTCGGCATTTAGTGAAACGCTTTTTGACGTCACTATCACGACGAGCGTTGAGCGTTGAGCAACTTGCCTGGGTGAGAAAACATTTGTTGGTAGATGAGTTTTCCTTGTGGACAAGAATGGCACTGAGCGATCAGCGTCATTCGCTTGTTGTGGCACAAAGATTTGTGACTCTGAAACCAGATGCACAGCGCGATCATGTGGCGGCCGCATTATTGCACGATGTCGGCAAAATTGAGTCTGATGTAGGTATCGCGATGCGTGTGATTGCGACTTTGATCGGACCCCGCACGAAACGTTTGCGGGCTTATCACGATCACGAAACGATTGGTCTTGCATTGTGTGTTGAAGCACATTCAACAAGTGAAACATTGCGCGTTTTGCGAGCAGATTCAACTGATGAGATTGCTTGTTTGATTCGTCGTGCCGACAACATCTGAATTTCAGTTCGGCGGTAGCAAACCGATATTGCTATAGGTGCGAGCCAGCGTTGCCGAAGCTACGGAGCGCGCCTTTTCAGCGCCGACGCGAAGCAGACGCGAAAGTTCGGCTTGATCGCCCATGAGTTCGCGATAGCGATGCTGAATCGGCGTCAGTACTTCAACAACTGCCTCACCTGCATCGGCTTTCAGGGGACCGTACTGGGTGTAACCAGCGGCAGTTTGCTCTGGGGTGCGACCAGTACAGGCAGCCAAAATCTCTAAGAGGTTGGAGATACCTGGCTTCTCGGTGCGATCAAAACGAACCTCACCATCCGAGTCAGTGACAGCACGCTTGAATTTCTTAATAATTGCCGAGGGTTCGTCAAGTAAATAAACAATGCCAGAATCGCTGGCTGCCGATTTGGACATTTTGGCGGTGGGTTCTTGGAGATCGGTGACCTTGGCGCCGGCACGGGGAGTGATAATTTTTGGCACGACAAAGGTTTTTCCGAAACGTCCATTAAATCTCATGGCAATATCACGGGTGATCTCAATGTGCTGACGCTGGTCTTCGCCGACTGGGACCTCATCAGCGTCGTACAGCAAAATATCGGCAGCTTGCAGGGCGGGATAGGTGAACAATCCAGCGGAGATGAAATCTGCTTCGCGCTTGGCTGATTTGTCCTTAAATTGTGTCATGCGACTGAGTTCGCCGTAGGAAACCGTACATTCCATGACCCAGCCCAATTGAGCGTGCTCGGGCACATGGCTCTGCACAAAGACCGTGGCAACGTCGGGGTCGAGACCCACCGCAAATAGGGTGGCCGCTAATTCCAGGGTGCTCGTGCCCAGTACGCCAGGACGATCGGTCACGGTGAGGGCATGGAGGTCAACAATGCCGTGAAAAGCATCGCATTCATGTTGACCGCTTACCCACGTGCGTAAGGCCCCGAGGTAGTTGCCAAGATGGACGACGCCCGTGGGCTGGATGCAGGATAAGACTCTTGGCACGGAGCAATTCTACTCGTGCACTCACTCATCACGGTCGTTTTTCACCGATTTGCCTGCTCCTGAGACGCTCTGGCGATTAGCCTGAAGGTAATGGCTGTCGATGTCTCCACTCCGGTCTTTGAGGGCCCATTTGATCTTCTTCTGCACCTGATCCTCAAGGAGCAGGTGGATATTTACGAAGTTGACCTGTCCGTGATCGTGAATTCATATTTGGCTGAAATCGCCAAAATGGATGTTCTTGATCTGGAATTGGCGACGGAGTTCTTGCTCATTGCGGCCACTCTCGTGGACATCAAAGCTCGACGCTTGCTCCCGGGGCGCGAGGACATTGATATCGATGAGGAACTCGGCATCTGGGAGGAGCGCGACCTCTTGCTGGCGCGCTTGCTTGAATGCAAGACCTTCAAGGATGTCGGTCAGGTATTTGCGCAGTTGGCTAGCGCTGCCGACCGTTCCTATGCGCGTCGTTGTGGTCCCGATGAACGCTTCTTGGAATTGATGCCAGATCTCTTGGAAGGGGTCAAGCCGCGCCAGTTCTTGGCCGCCTATATGCGCGCCATGGCACCTAAATTGGCACCTAAGGTCGACCTCTTCCACGTGGGTGTCATCAAAGCCAACGTTGCCGATGCCCTTGCTGAACTTGTGGATGAGTTGCCACGTATCGGGCGCATTAGTTTTCGTCACTTGACCGCCGATCTCGTCGATCGCATTGAAGTGATCGTGCGCTTCCTGGCTTTGCTCGAACTTTTCAAGCAAGGTTTCGTGGAGTTGCAGCAAAATGAAAAGTTTGGCGATATTGAGATCGTCTGGTTGAGTGACGGCGAATCAGCTATGGCTGGTTCAATGACTATTGATGATTATGAAGGTTGATGTTCAGGCGAAATTGAAGCAGCGCACTCATGAGTGCGACCTAATGAAGAATGTGAAGAGATAATGAGCGAAGAATTAACAGTTGACACGGAAGTTGCCACACCCATTGACGCAGATCTCGTGCGCGCTCTGGAGGCAATTATTTTAGTTGCCACCGATCCTGTGCCTGTTGATCTTCTGGCGCAGATTCTTGGACATCCAGAAGCAGTCGTGGAAAGTCTCTGTGCTTCATTGGCTGCGGCTTACGAAGAAGCAGGTCATGGTTTTCAACTCGTTCGAGTTGCCGGTGGATTTCGCTACCAGTCTCATCCCGATGTGTCGGTCTACGTGGAACGCTTCATCCTTGATGGTCAAAAAGCGCGACTCTCTGGTGCGGCTCTGGAAACATTGGCGATTGTGGCTTATAAGCAACCCATTTCGCGCGCCCAAATCGCTTCCATTCGTGGAGTTGATCCCGACGGCGTACTGCGGACACTGCAGGGACGTGGGTATATCGATCAAGTGGGTCGCGACCCTGGCCCAGGTCAAGCGGTGATGTGGGGAACCACGCCTGCATTCTTGGAAAAGTTGGGTATTAACTCGGTCAATGATTTACCACCAATTGTTGAATTCATACCTGGTGCCGACATCGTTGAAGCCCTTGAAGTTGGTTTGCGAATCTCCAAAAATGATGATCTTGATGTCTCAACTCCCGAGCCCGTATCAGTGCCTGTTGAGGCAGAACATGACGAATCGGGAACCTGAGCGGCCGCTCTGGGAGCAACTGGCAGCGAAATCAAAACTTTTGCCGCAAGGTGATCGTTTGCAAAAAGTTATGGCTCGGCACGGTTTTGGATCTCGCCGAGTGTGCGAAGACATCATCGCTGAGGGTCGAGTTTCGGTGAATGATGTCGTAGCTGAATTGGGTCGTCGTATTGATATCACTACAGACACCGTCAAAGTTGACGGTGTCGAAATCGGATTGCAGCCAGGTCTGGTGTACTACCTGCTGAATAAGCCTGTAGGTGTCGTGACGACTGCGTCCGATCCACAGGGACGACCAATTGTGATTGACCTTGTCCCCAGCGAACCGCGTGTTTTTTCAATCGGTCGCTTAGATGTTGAAACAGAAGGTTTGTTATTGCTGACAAATGATGGACAGTTAGCCAACCACATTGCGCACCCTAGTCACGGCGTGGAAAAGGAATATCTGGCAGAGGTCGCTGGCGGCGAAGTGTCGGGAGGTGCAATACGACGTTTGCGCGATGGCGTCGAACTGGAAGATGGAGTCACTGCTCCAGCCAAAGTCACTCAGCCGACACCCGGGATCTTGCGTATCGTCATTCATGAGGGTCGTAATCGCCAAGTGCGGCGCATGTGTGAAGCCGTTGGACATCCCGTGACGCGTTTGGTACGGACGCGCATTGGACCGCTGAGTGATAGGCGTTTACAGCCTGGGCAATGGCGCGAACTGACATTGCCGGAACTGCGTTTGCTAACTGAGGCAGTCGCCCTTGTCGTGCAAAGATACGATCAAGAGCAATGAGTAATACAGCAGCAACAACGAACCGACGGGCCACGGTGGTCGGACTGGGATTGATTGGTGGATCACTATGTGTCGCCCTGCGCGAACGCGGTTGGCTGGTCTCGGGCGATGATCAAGATCCCCAGCGCGTCACCGAGGCACTTGAGCGAGGCTTAATTTCCGCTGTCGGTATTGACGCAGAGTCACAGGTGACTTTTGTTGCCGTACCCGTGACCGCAATTTCGCTGCAAGTCCAACGAGCTCTTGACGCCACTAATGGCATTGTTACTGATGTCGGCAGCGTCAAAGCAGTGGTGACGCGAACGATTACTGATCCACGATTTATCGGCGGGCACCCGATGGCTGGCAGCGAACTTGAGGGACTTGATGGAGCCGATGGGGAACTGTTTACGGGTGCTGTGTGGGTCCTCACACCGACTCCCACGACCTCAGATGCAGCGTTCGCTACGGTGGCAAATATTGTCAATGATCTTGGCGCAGAAGTCGTTGGTCTTGATCCCGTACGCCACGATGAGTTGGTTGCCATTGTGAGTCATGTGCCGCACCTCACGGCCGCCACTTTGATGGGAGTGGCCGGGTCGCGCGCCACAGAACATGCAGCATTATTGCGTTTGGCAGCTGGTGGCTTTCGTGATATGACGCGCATCGCCTCAGGGCATCCAGCAATTTGGCTGGATATTTGCGCGGAAAATCGTCCCGCAATCATTAGCACTTTAAGCGCTTTGATTGATGGTCTGAGTGATATGAGAACAGCAGTTGATACTGGTGATCGGGCCACGATTCTGCAACGACTCACGGCGGCACGTGAATCACGCGCCAACTTGCCGAGTCGAATTAAGGCATTGGCCGATCTTTCAGAGGTACGCATTCCGATACCTGACCGGCCAGGTGCCGCCGCTGAGGTGTTCACCTTGGCTGCTGAACTAGGTGTCAACATTCCTAACTTTGAAGTGGTGCACTCGGTTGAAGGAGATCGCGGTATTGCGGTTGTTTTGGTGGAGACGACAAGTGTGGAGTTATTCCGTGGCGGACTGATGGCGCGTGGTTTCAAACCTTCAGTACAGCGTTTGGATTGACGTTCAATGAGCAAACCAATGCTTCTTGAAACGGCACACGTACCACTCTCAGGCGTTGTCTCCGTGCCTGGATCAAAAAGTATTGCCAATCGTGCATTGGTATGTGCGGCGCTGGCTGATGGTCTCAGTACATTGCGCGCTGTTCCGTCGGGAGATGACACATCGGCGATGGTTGATTGCTTGCGAACTTTCGGAGTGCAGATTCAACAAGACGGCACTACTGCTGATGTCACAGGAGTTGCCGGACAACCTATTGGTGGCGGCGTGTTGAATTCTCGCCTGGCAGGGACAACCTCGCGCTTTATGACGGCAGTGGCATCTTTGTCCGCAGTGCCTTCGCTGATCACAGGCGATGAAGCACTCTGTCGTCGACCCATGGCGGCGCTACATGACGCGCTTACCTCATTGGGGGCCATCGTGCGCCCAGAGTCAGCGACGGGGCATCTTCCTGTTTGGGTGAGTGGGTCAGGCCTCGCAGGTGGCTCTGTTGCTATTCCCGGTGACGTCAGTAGCCAGTATGTGACAGCACTGATGCTGATCGCTCCATACCTTGATCGCGGTCTGCAGATTCAATTGACATCGCCCTTAGTGTCACGTCCATATGTCGCCATCACTGCTTCGGTGATGAGTTCGTTCGGGGTCAGCGGAATCGCAATCTCGGACCGCAGTATCGGAGTGGAAGCGGGACGCTATGTTGGCACCGCATATGACATTGAACCCGATGCTTCATCGGCCTCATATCCATGTGCCGCAGCGGCAATTGTCGGGGGATCGGTGACGGTCATCGGATTATTGCAAGATGCTTTGCAAGGCGATGCTCGCTTCGTTGAGGTTTTGATGAATATGGGATGCGCCGTTGTGCATGAAGATACGCGAACAACGGTCGTGGGCGCCGATGAACTGATCGGCGTGGAGGTTGATATGGGAGGGATGTCAGACCTCGTGCCCACTCTGGCTGCCGTGGCAATTTTTGCTTCAACTCCCACTCGCATCACTGGAGTCGGTTTCATTCGTCATAAAGAAAGTGATCGAATTGGGGATTTGGTTGATGGCCTCGTCTCGCTCGGATGTGATGTCACTGAAGAGCAAGACGGTTTGTTGATTCGACCTGTCGCAGTGGAAAATTTGGTCGGAACTATGTTGAAGACTCACGACGATCATCGCTTGGCTATGGCGTGGTCGCTGGTTGCGCTGCGAGTCAGCGGGATTGTGCTTGATGAGCCCCATGTCATTTCTAAAAGTTGGCCCGAGTGGTGGGAAGTACGATCATCCTTATTGGCGACCCCTGGGCACTAATCTGATCATGCCTATGAATTCAGATGATGCCGTCTCCTCTTTGCAAAGATATTCGGTGGCTGCCTTTGATGTGGACAAGACTCTCACAACCAAAGATTGTGTCGTGCCGTTCTTACGTGAAGTTGCTGGCTGGCGATGGTACCTTGGCCTGCTATCGCGCTCCGTTCCGTTGACGATCGCGGTCGTACGTCGTGATCGCGATAAGGTCAAAAACTTGGTCACGCAGGCGGCTCTTCGGGGTCGCTCAGCGACTCATGTGGAGATAGTGGCACAGCGTTTTGCTGAGCGCGTCTTTCCAGCGTGGCTGCGTTCAGACACTGTGGATCGTTTGCATTGGCACAAAGCTCAAGGGCATCGCGTGGTTTTAGTTTCGGCTTCCTACCGCTTATATCTCGTTCATTTAGCTGCACAATTGGGTTGCACAGCTGTTCTAGCAACCGAATGTGAGATGACGCCAGATGGTTTGTTGACTGGTTCATTGCTCGGAGAAAATTGCCGTGGAGTAGAGAAAGAGCGTCGCTTGCGTCACTATTTTGCCACTGAAGGACTGACAGCAGTCAACCTTTTCGCCTATGGTGACTCGCATGGCGATGACCAAATGTTGGCAATGGCAGATCACCCTCTGCGTGTTGATCATCTGCCAGTGACTGTTGCCCCTGAAATGAGTATGTAATGAAAATGCCAGCGATCCTGCGCGAAGCACGACCCAAGCAATGGGCAAAGAATGTTTTAGTTCTATCTGCACCTGGGGCAGCAGGTGTCCTCAATGAATGGGGTAGCGCTTGGCGGACGATTTTGGCTTTTGTGGCGTTGTCATTGGCGGCTAGCGGTACCTATTTCTGGAATGACATTCTTGATGTCGAGGCAGATCGCTCTCACCCGCAGAAGAAGTTTCGTCCCATAGCCGCAGGGCTTGTGAGTTTGCCAACAGCACGAATCGTCGGCACCCTTCTTTTAGTTGCGGGAGTCGCTGTCGGATTTGTTCCTGATTGGCGTTGTGGCGTGGCTGTGATCACTTATGTGGTGTTAACGGTGAGTTACTCAACTTTCCTGAAACACCAACCCGTTCTTGACCTCATTGCCGTTGCCGCCGGGTTCGTGATTCGTGCGATTGCGGGAGCCGAAGCAGCGGGCGTGGAGATGAGCACTTGGTTTTTATTGTGCGTCAGTTTCGGTGCGCTATTCATCGTGACGGGGAAGCGCTACGCGGAAATGCGCGATATCGGTGAAGATGTCGCTAGTACTCGCGCCACATTGACCTCCTACAGTTTGGATTATCTACGGATGGTTTTAGCGGTCAGTTTGGGCGCGACCTTAGTGTCATATTGCACCTGGGCTTTTGCGACCAAGGAGATCTCGGGTACGTCTTGGCCGTCCTATGAGTTATCCATCGTTCCGATGCTGGCAGCCTTGATGAGATATCTTTTGGCCCTTGAGCAGGGTCATGGTGCCGCTCCCGAAGAAGTCTTCGCATCCGACCGAACATTGCAGTTTCTCGGTGTGATGTGGGTCATTATTTTTGGATTAGGTGTGTACATCGGCTGATCGGCCTTGATTGAACAGAACACAGAGATCTGACTGAGTAAGATTTACCTGCTCATGAAATCTGATTATTCACAAGCGCGCCTGACTGGATGGGGCCTGACCTCGCCCAGCTATGCGCGCACCGCCAAAGTGCCCCATAGCGAAATGGGTGAGCACGTTAAGGACAGCAGTGGGCGAGGCATTGTGATGCGCGGTCTCGGTCGTTCGTACGGAGACGCTGCGCAGAATGCTGGTGGCACAGTTCTCACCTTGGCGGACTCTGTGGCTCAAGCAGTTCTGGATGCTGAGCAAGGAACATTAACCGTCGGAGCCGGGGTCAGTCTTCATGACCTACTGCAGATCATCGTGCCGCAGGGTTTCTTCATCCCAGTTTCTCCGGGTACTCGTTTCGTGACAGTAGGTGGAGCGATTGCCTCGGATATTCACGGCAAGAACCATCACATTGAAGGAAGCTTCGGCAATCACGTACGACGACTTTCGCTACTTCTTGCTGATGGCACTGTGAAGGAACTTGGCCCCGATCAAGATGCTCCACTCTTTTGGGCCACCGTTGGCGGAATGGGCCTGACGGGGATCATTCTTGATGCCACATTTTCTCTGATTCGCATTGAAAGCAGTCGCTGCATTGTGAATACCGTGCGTTGTAAAAATATTGATGAACTCTTTGAGGAAATGTCTCATGGTGATGATGAGCATCGTTATTCAGTTGCCTGGGTTGATCTTTTAGCGACCGGCGCGAAACTCGGACGAAGTGTTCTGTGGCGCGGAGATCATGCCCGCCTCTCAGACCTCTCCACTAAGGATGCAATTGACCCACTGCATTACGCGCCTAAACATCTCGCCACGGTGCCTGCATTGGTGCCTTCGTTTGGCTTCGTGAACTCGTGGACTTCGGCCATATTTAATGAACTATGGCTACGCAAGGAGCCTCGTCGAAAAGTGGGCACGATCAAAAATATTCCTGCGTATTTCCACCCTCTTGATGCCATCGGTTCATGGAACCGTTTATATGGGCAGGGTGGTTTTTTGCAGTATCAATTCGTCGTTCCTTTCGGCCAAGAAAAAACTCTGCGACGAATCATTGAAATGGTGGCAGTTTCAAAAACTGCCAGTCCGCTCGTTGTTCTCAAGCGCTTTGGAGAATCCAATCCTGGACCAATGAGTTTCCCTATTCCTGGTTGGACATTGACTGTGGATATGTCCTGTGTTGCTTCAGGGGTCAGTGAACTGCTGCATAGTCTTGACTCGATGGTCGTGGAGGCTGGCGGGCGTCATTATTTGGCTAAGGACGCACATACGACTCCTTCAGTTATTCGACGGGGGTACCCACGGCTCGATGAGTGGAAAGCCATTCAGCGTGCCGTTGATCCGAGTGGAGTCTGGCAGAGCGATCTTGCCCGTCGTTTAGAACTCATTTAGCAGCAAAGAAAAAAGGATCATCATGGAAAATGCAGTCGGTGAAGTTCAAAATATTTTATTACTTGGTGGTCGTAGTGAGATTGGCGTAGCAATCGTGCGCAAACTTCTCTCGCCGTCTGCGCGAGTTGTGACCTTGGCTTGTCGGCGGCCAGATGAGGCGTCAGAGTTGACCCACTCGCTGAGCCGCATCGGTTTAAGTGTTGAAGCGGTTTCCTTCGACGCTGCTGATACAGCGGGGCACAAGGGTTTCTTGGCTGATGTGGTGGCGCGTCACGGCGATATTGATGTCGCGATTTTGGCATTCGGGGTTCTCGGTGATCAGGAAAATTTTGATGAGGATCCGCAGTCAGCAGTCAGTGCGGTGCACACCAACTACACAGCATCGGTTTCAGCCGCACTATGTCTCGCGTCGCAGTTTCGCCAGCAGGGTCACGGCAAACTCATTGTTCTGTCAAGCGTGGCAGGTGAGCGGGTTCGCAAGGCTAATTTTGTTTACGGTTCAAGTAAGGCCGGCCTTGACGCTTTTTGTCAAGGCCTAGCTGATTCATTGGAGGGTTCAGGAGCGAGCGTGCTGATCGTGCGACCGGGCTTTGTGCATTCGGCAATGACGGCGGGGATGAAGCCTGCTCCATTTTCGACGACGCCCGAGGTGGTTGCGAATCTCACCGTCAAGGCTTTGAACGCTGGTCAGCGAATGGTCTGGACGCCTGGAATTTTACGATGGTTGTTTATGGTGTTGCGTCACTTGCCAGGTCCGCTATGGCGTCGCTTGCCTTTGGGCTGACTTCAAGAACTGACGTGTCAATGTTGGCGTAGTCGG